>NZ_JBMOWO010000157.1:0-20974 GCF_049310525.1 Pseudomonas sp. GZD-222 | reverse complement strand
CCCCCCGATAACGCTCTCGAGACTCACACTGCCTTACGCACCTTGCCACTTCTACGCGCCTGCAACTTGCGCCACCAGATATACACTCCCGTCAGCGACAACACCGCAATCATCACCCCCAACACTGCAATCAATACCTGACCCGTCATACCGATGATGCGCCCGCCATGTATGGGTAACTGCAAACGGTAGAAGCGTTCCCCCAGGGTCCCTTGCCCAGCGATTTCCTTGCCGAGCAAATGTCCGTCTGTGCCGTGAAAGAACAGCCAGGATTTGCCCTGGGCGTCGGTATCATGCTGACCGAATCCTGCACCGTAGAAGTTGTACTCGAAGCTGTAATACAGCTCTCCGATCGGGGCCGTCAGCCCCAGGCGCTGACCCTCCTGCTGAGCCAGCTGGTAGGCCTGCAGGTAGGTGAGCACCGTCTGCCCCAATTGTTCCTTTGGCAGGCCGCCACGGGCCTCATAGACGCTGAGCTCTACCGGCGAGAACAACGACACCGCAGGCTTGAACACCTGGGCCGGCAGGTTCATGGCCACACTGCTGATCGCCACCGGCAATAGCAGTAGCCACAACCACAAGCCACCGGCCCTGTGGATATCCATGTTCAGCCGATAGGCATGGCCGCCCTTGATCTTCCAGGCCGTGGACCACTTGCGCCAGAACGGTCGACCCCGCGGCAGGGTCAGCAACACGGCAATCAGGCAATCGACCACCCACAAAATTGCGACCACGCCCATCAACAGGATGCCCCAGTTGCCAGGCAGGGTCAGGCTGTAATGCAGCTCGAGCATGAACGGCATGAAGTTCTCGCGGGAGAAGCAGCAATCCCCCCAGTACCGCTGGCCAAGTGTCTGGCCGCTGACCGGGTCGAGGTAGAACACGGTGTTCTTCTCGGCATAGGGTTGCCCGCTGCTTGGGTCATTGCGTGGCACGGCGGCCAGCAATGCCGAATGGCCCGGCTCGTTGGGGTACTCCATGTACCAGACCTGCAGGCGCGGATGTTCGGCCTGGATGTTGTCCACAAGGGCGCCTGGCTGTTGTCGTTCACCAACCCCAGGAGCTTCGTAGAAGGACGGGTTCAGCCATTCGTCCAGCTCGTGATGGAAGGCCAGGACGCTGCCCGTGAGGCCGGCCATGGCCAGGAACAGGGCCGTGATCAGGCCAAGGTAGCGATGCAGCAGAACGTAGAGATGACGCATGAGGTTAAATCCGAATTGAAATCGCCAGACGCGAAAAAGCCAGCGCCTGAAATCAGGTGCTGGCTTTGTTGTTCATGCAGTGAGGGTCAGAACTGATAGCTGACCGTGGCACTGACGTTGCGCTCTTCACCCATGTAGCAGTAGCTCAGGCTGGTACAGGAGGTGATGTAGCTTTCATTGGTCAGGTTGTTGGCATTGAGGCGGACATCCACACCCTTGAGTCCGGCATTGCCCAGGTCATAACCGACCGAGGCATCGAACAGCGTGTAGGACGGCACTTTCATGGTGTTTTCCGCGTCGGCCCAGCTGTAGCCGACATAGCGTACGCCGCCGCCCAGCCGCAGGCCGTCGAGCACGCCCTGGCGGAAGTTGTAGTCAGCCCAGAGCGAAGCCATGTGGCGTGGTGCCTGGGTGGGCGAGTTGCCTTTGTTGTCGAGGTCGGCACTCATCAGACTCGGCATCGACTTGGAGTATTCGATGTCAGTGAAGGTGTAGCTGCCGAGGACCTTGAGGTTCTCGCTGACCTGCACATGCGCTTCCAGCTCCAGGCCTTGCGAGCGGGCCGCGCCTACCGGGCGGAAAAAGTCCTCGTTCGGTTGCTTGGACGCCAGGTTCTCCTGCTCGATATGGAATACCGATGCGGTGAACAGGTTGTCGGTGCCCGGTGGCTGGTACTTGATACCGGTTTCCCACTGGGTGCCTTCGGTCGGCGCCAGGGGCTTGCCGTTCTGGTCGGACACACTGTTGGGGTTGAACGATTCGGAGTAGCTGATGTACGGCGCAACCCCGTTGTCGAACAGGTAGAGCACACCCGCACGCCCGGTGAGTTTGCTCGGCGTATCGCTGACCCGGCTACCGTCGATATCGCGGTTTTCCTCGGAGGTTTTCACCCAGTCCTGGCGCAGGCCCAGAGAGAAGCGCCACTTGTCCAGTTCGATCAGGTCCTGCATGTACACGCCGGTTTGTTGCAAACGGCGCAGGTAACGGCTTTCCCCCAGCACTTGCAGGTCGGCATTGCCGTACTGCGGATTGCCGGCATCGATACTGTTGACCGTGCCATAGCGCCAGTCCACACGTGCCTTGCGGCGCTGGTAGTCGGCGCCCGTCAGCAAGGTGTGCTTGGCCGAGCCGGTAAAGAATTCGGCTTGTAGCATGTTATCGACGATGACCGAATGCAGCCGCTCATCACCGCCGGTGTAGGCGCGGTTCATTTCGTTGCTGCTGGTATCGGCCCAACTGGCGAAGTACACCTGGTCCATCGAAACGTCCGAGTCTTGATAGCGGAAGTTCTGACGTGCCGTGAATACATCGTTGAAGCGGTGTTCGAACTGATAACTGAAGGATTGCTGGGTACGCTCATACTGATCGATGCCCGGCTCGCCTTCGAAGAAGTGGTCGGAAAGGCGCAAGCCGTTGCGCGGGTGCAGGGCACCGTCGGCCGGCAGTCCACCGTGGTAGCCGCCGTTCGGGTCGTGCTGCAGGTACGCCTGCAGGGTCAGTGAGGTGTCTTCGCTGAAGTTGATGCTGACCGAAGGCGCCAGGGCGTAACGTTCTTCCTTGTTGTGATCGAACTGCGTGTCTGAGGAATCGGCAAGGCCGGTCAGGCGATAGGCAATACGTTTGTCGTCATCCAGCGGGCCGCTGAAGTCAAACCCCGTACCGCGCTGGCCCTGGGTGCCGACCGTTGCCTGGATCTGATGGAACGACTCGTAGAGCGGTTTCTTGCTGGTCAGCGCAACCAGGCCGCCCGGCGAGCTACGCCCGTAGAGCACCGACGAAGGCCCTTTGAGAATGTCGATACGCTCGAGGAAATACGGATCTACCTGCATGCTGCTGTAGGTACCGTTGTCGCCCATGGACTTCAGACCGTCCAGGTAGATGTTATCCACAGAGCCGTCGTTGAAACCACGCATCGCCACGTAGTCGTAGCGATGCGTGGCGCCATAGGGGTTGGTCAGCACCCCCGGGGTGTAGCGCATGGCTTGGGCCACGGTCTGTGAGCCCTGGTCGTCCATCTGCTGGCGGGTCACCACCGAGACGGTTTGCGAGGTTTCCACCAGCGCCATGCTGGTCTTGGTCGCTACCTGGCTGTGGGTGGCGTTGTAGCCTTCCATGCTGCCAAGGGCGTTGCCCAGGGCAAACTCGCGCACTTCCGTGCTGGGCAGGGAGAGGGCGGCATCTTGTGGCTGAACACGAAGCACATAGCTGCTGCCATCCTGGCTGCTGGCCTCAAGCCCCGAGCCGTTAAGTAGCTGGTGCAAGCCTTGCTCGGTCGCGTAGTTGCCGCGCAGGCCAGGCGATTGCAGGCCCTCGGTCAGCTGCGGAGTGCTCGACAGGGTAACGCCGGCCTGGCGGGCGAACTGGTTGAGGACTTCGTTGAGCGATCCTGCCGGAATGTTGAACTGCTGGCTGACGCTGCCTGGCTGCTCGGCCAACACCTGAGCAGGCAGTACGCCAATACTCAGTGCGGTGCCGAGGAGGGCGGCGCGCACGGCTTTGCCAAGAGGACGCTGGCCTTTTGAATCTAAGGAACGTTGATAATCATTTATTGCGTTTGGCCGCAGAGAAGGCAAAGCATTGCGCATGGGAAACATCCGTTGGGTCTTAAGGGCAGTAGGAGTCGCTTACTGTCCTAGCCGGACTCGAAAGATTAACCCGCCAAAAAAAGATAAAAATCAGGCCAGCCGGTCCAGGCGTACCCACCAGCGTGTGCGATAGCTCACCGTGACTGGCAGCGTCTGCGGCAGCAGTTGCAGAAGCTTGTCGGTGTCTTCCAGGCGGAACACACCGGACAGTCGCAGGTCCGCAATCTCTTCGGCGCAGCTCAGATAGCCATGGCGATAACGACCCACCTCGGCGAGGAAATCGGCCAGACGCATATCGCGGGTGACGATCAGCCCCTCGGTCCAGGCACTGGCGTCCATGTCTTGCTGCGGGAGCAGGCTGACGCCCTGAGCGTCCAGGCGTAACGACTGTCCGGCAGCAATCCACTGCAGAGCACCTGGAGCATGAACGGCGACGCGCCCCTGGCTGACGCTGACACGCGTGCAATCTGCGTCCTGGCGCACCACAAAGCGGCCTTCAAAGCCTTCGAGCAAGGCGTGGCGCGTCTGCACCATCAGCGGCTTTCCATCGGGGCTGGCACAGGTCAGCATCATTTCGCCGCGCTTGAGGCGAATCAGCCGTTGCCTGGCATCGAAAGCCAGATCGGCGGCGCTGTCGGTGTTCAATTGCAACAATGAACCATCGGGCAGGCGGAAACTGCGGCGCTCGCCGGTCGCGCTGGCGTAATCCGAGGTCCATGAGCTGAGCGCTTCGAGATCCTTGCCCAACCAGGCGGCAGAACCGAGCATCACCACACCGCCGAGCAGCTTCAAGGCCTGGCGTCGTTGTAGGCGCTGGTGGCTGTTCTCCAGCGTCTGCAGGGCCACTCCGGCACCGGGCACGGCGCGTAGATTCAGCTCCTGGTGCAATGACTGGACCCGTTGCCAGGCCAGTTCATGTTCGAGATGGGCGGCGCGCCAGTGCTCACATTGCTGCAACAGCTGGGCGTTATTGCCGCTTTCGCGCAGCTGGAGCATCCAGTGGATAGCCTGCTTGACCACGCGTGGTCCCGGGTTGAGGGCACTCATGAGGGGTTACTCATCGCACTCATAGCGCAGCAGATAGCAGTGATACAGCGCGTCAGCCACATAGCGCTCCACCGAGCGCAGGGAGATCCCCATCTGCTCGGCAATTTGCTTGTGGCTCAGTCCTTCGCATTGCGCCAGTAGAAATGCCCGCCGCACTTTGGGTTTGAGGCCGTCGAGCATGTGCGCGATGCGCTCGAGCAGCTCGAGCAGCAATTCGCGGGTTTCGACTGAGGGGACTTGCGCTTCAGGCAGGTGGGCCAAGGCTTCGAGGTAAGCCCGGTGCAGTTCTTCACGCCGCCAGTGGTCGATCACCAGACCTCGGGCAATCGTACGCAAGAACGCTCGGGGTGCATTCAGTTCAAGCTGTTCGCGCCGCTGCAACAGGCGCACGAAGGTGTCCTGGGCAAGATCCGCGGCATCGGCGGCGTTGCCCAGCTTGCTGCGCAGCCAGGTGTTCAGCCAGCTGTGGTGATGGCTGTAAAGCGAATGCACGGACTCTTGAGAAGGCATGTAGGCGCGCTGCTGGAGGGGTTACAAATGATAATTAGTCTCATTGTTGGCATGCAACGCATCGCCGGTCAAGCGCGCGCCTACAGGCTGTGTAGGCGCGGGCTTGGTCGTTGATGCCAGGTTTACCCGAGCAGATTGCGTACGTTGTTCATTGCATCGTCGGCAAAGCCCTGAAGAAAAGCCTGGAAGGCGGGCAGGGCATCACTGCCGCCACTGTAGGGCTCCGCCTGGATGGTCCAGGTGGCGCGGGCGTGGCGTTCGTCCAGAGCCTCGACCTGCATGGCTGCCCACAGATTGCCGATGTTGAGGCTGGTGTAGATCAAGCTCCAGGTCATGCACATGGCCTGGTCGTCACGGCTGTTGAGCTGTTCGATGACCACGTTGCCGTCCTTGAACAGCTTTTTGCGCACCGAGCGTACACCGCTGCCGGTCATTTCGATGTGTGAAAGCGCCGGGATGAATACCGGGAAGCCAGCAAAGTTGCCGACGATGTTCCAGACGCTGGCAGCATCTGAGGCTATCTCGACGCTGGCAATTACCTGGCAGCCTTCCGGGTTGTGGATCAGGGTGTCGGGTTGAAGTGCTTTCATGCTGTGCAGCTCCTGTGGGGGTGAGGGTCAGATGAACTGGATGTCGTGCAGGTATTGGCAGCCGCGCTGCAGCAGTTGCGGGGTCTTGGCCGGGTAGCGGCTGCCCATGCGCTCGACACCGGCGCGCGCATTGCCGTGCTGGATGTTGGAGATGTCGCCGATGTCCTCTTCGAAGCCGTCCAGGTAAAAGCCCAGTACCTCGAACAACGCGTTGTTCCGATCAACGCGCTGTAGCTGACGCTGCCATTGCTCGATGCTGACCAGCTCGAACGGATGGTTGCTGTGGCGAAAGGCGGCGACGTAGGTGTGCCAGCTCAAGGGTTCGGGGTTGTGTAGGTTGAACACGGCCTGCGCCGGCTGGTAGCGACTGCAGTGGAAGGCGATGAAGCGGGCGAGGAAGTCCACTGGCATGAGGTCGAAGTTCAATGCCAGGGCCGGCACCTGGCCCAGTTGCAACGAGCCTTTGAGCATCAGCATCAGGCGGTTGCGCTGGGGTTGGCAGACGCCTGTAAGGCTGTTGAAGCTGATATTCCCGGGACGATAGAGATTGACCCAGACACCCTCGGCGCGGGCGCGCTGGAGGATGCGTTCGCCGACCCATTTGCTCAGGTTGTAGCCGTTGCGCAAGTAGATCGGCGGCGTTTGCACCGCCTCCTGTTCAAGCACCTGACCGTTGCTGTCTATGGCGCTGCACGCCGACAAGGTCGAGATGAAGTTGAAGATCTTTTTGCGTCGTCCTTCGCACAGGCGCAGGCATTCAAACAGCGGCTCGACGTTATCGGCGGCCAAGGTCTGGTAGTCGAGTACATGGTTGACCTGCGCTGCGTTGTGCAGCAGTGCCCCGTACTGGCTGTCGAGGTAGGCATAGTCGCTGTCGATCAAGCCCAGTTGCGGCAGTCGCAGGTCAGCATCGAACACCTTCACCCTGCTCAGGTCGAGGGCGCCCAGGCGGTTTTCCTCCAGGGCCTGAACAAAACGTTGATGGGCTGACTGGCAGGCATTGCGCCGAACCAGGCAAGCCACCTCACTGGCACCCCAAGCCAGTAATGCTTGCACCAGATGAACCCCAAGAAAGCTGTTGGCGCCGGTGACAATGACCTTGTGCACATCGCCCAGTTGCGCCAGTGGCCGGATGCTCAGTTGCAGCGCGCGGCGGGCATCGCTTTCGGCTTGCGGATCGAGACCGCTGCTGGCTGATACTTCTCCACTGACCAGCTGTGCGAGGCGTTGCAAGGTTGGCATCTCGATAAAGCGGTTGATCGGGATGCCGCGTCCGAACTGTTCGCGCACCGCCAGTAGTAAGCGAGACAAAAGGATGGAGTGACCGCCGAGGTTGAAAAAGCTGTCGTCGGTGGAAATCTCCTCGATGGATAGCTCCAGCAACTCGCTCCACAAGATCAGCAGCCGAGCTTCGATGGCGTTGTCCGGGCCAAGGTGCTCACGGACGTCTGACAGCGCTCTTGGCAACTTCAGCAATGCCTGACGATCGACCTTGCCGTTGGCGGTATAGGGCATCTCTGGCAGCACCTGATAGAAGCTCGGGCGCATGTAATCGGGCAAGCGCTGTTCGACATACGCGCGCAGGCCGGTTTCAGCGTGGGCAGTCTGGGGCTGGCTGGCGAACACCAGGATCCGGCGCTGCTCGTCGATAACCACGGCCAGTTGGCGGAACAGTCCACTGCTGCGCAGACAGTGCTCAATCTCTTCTGGCTCGACCCGAAAGCCGCGGATTTTTACCTGGTTATCGCGGCGGCCGCACAGCTCAATGCCGTCATCGGTCCATTTGCCGATATCCCCGGTGCGGTACAGGCGTCGGTGTGTACCGTCAGCCAGGGGCATGTGCAGGAAGCGCTCGGCGCTCAGTTGAGGATTGTTCAGATAGCCAAGTCCAACACCGGGTCCGTCGATGTAAAGCTCGCCGGGCTGCTGTTCGGCAACGGGCTGCAGGTCGTGATCGAGGATCAGCACCCGGGTGTTGGCGATCGGGCGCCCCAGGTTGCGCGGGTTGTCGCCCGCCTGGAGTACCCGCGTGGTTGCCAGCACGGTGGTTTCGGTCGGCCCATAGATGTTGTGTAACTGGCATTGCCCGGCCAATAGCTCGATAACCGCGGGCTCGCACACATCGCCGCCGGTGATCAGATGACGCAGGCCCAGAGGCTGATCGAGCGGCAGGATGCTCAACAGGGCGGGGGGCAGAAAGGCATGGCTGACCTCCTGCTGCTGGATCAGCGCGAGCAGACGCTGCGGGTCGCGACGCTGGTCTTCACTGGGCACCACCAGTTCGGCACCACAAATCAGAGTCGAGAGGATATCCAGCAACGAAGCATCGAAGCCGATGGTCGAGAACTGCAACACCCGACTGTGCGCTTCAAGCTGCACATGGGCGCTGTACCAGGCGTGAAAATGGCTGAGATTGCGCTGACTGAGCAGCACGCCTTTTGGCTGGCCAGAGGTGCCTGAGGTGTAGATGGCCGCACAGGGCGCATCCGCGGCCGGGCGCTGGCGCATCAGCGTCGGCGGGGTGTTTTCCTCGGCCGCGGGAAACGAGCCTGCGTTCAGCGTCACCAGGTCGAGGTCATCAGCCTCGAACTGGCCATCGTGCAGCAGTGCGCAGGCACCGGCATCGTGCAGGATATGCCGCAAGCGTTGCGCCGGTTGCGTGGGGTCCAGGGGCAGGTACACCGCTCCGCTACCGAGCACGGCGAGCAGGCTGGCGTAGAGCGCCGGCGACTTGCTCAGGCAGACACCAACCACGCAGGTGTGCTGCGGGTCCGCAACGGTCGGCAGAGCACCTAGTAACTGCTGTTGTATGGCTGCTGCCTGGGCGTGCACGTGGCGATAGTCGATGCGCTGGCCGTCCAGGTTCAGTGCAGGCTTGTGCGCATGAGTGCGTAGGCTGTCGTCCAGTTGCTCAATCAGTAACACATCAGCCTTGCCCAGCAGCGCCAGGTCCCGGGTATGGTTGAACCTGTGGGTCAATGCCAATTGTTCAAGCCAGTCCAGGCTGTGCTCGTGGTCGTGCTGTCCCGCGCTGATGGTCACGGCATCGTTGAAATGATCTGGATTGCGTGAGAATCGGCTGACCTGCAGGGCCACAAGCTCTTGCAGGGCATCCAGGGTTTTCTGGCGCATCTGCTGACCATTGCCCGACGGATCAGGGGCGAGCGGCTGGCGTTCGATCAAGCGTTGCGCGGTGGCGCTACCGGTCCAGCACAACAGCTCCAGCGCAGGCAGGTCGTGACCGGGTTGCTGGTGGCTACCCAGACGCAGGCTCAGCAGGGCGCAGTGGCGCAGGCCATGCCATGTAGCGGCGTCGAGTATCAGGCTGCCATCGCCGATGATCAGCTGCGGCGTGGCGTCCGGGAGCTGAATTGGTGCCTGAGTGCTGCACAGCTGGCGCACGTCGTGCCCATGTTGCTGAAGCTCCTGGTGGAGCCGGGCCAGGGCCATGCTGGTGCCGACCAACAAGATATCGAGACGTCTCATGACAGGCTCCTTGCCTGCGGCAGGTAGTGCGCCAGGGCGAGTTGCACGCAGGGCGAGTCGAGCATCGAGCTGCTACGGAAAAACCGCAGGATGTTGCCCAGCAGCGGGTGTTGTTTGCCGATGGGATAGGCCATGGCTAGCACCTCTTCGCCCAGGGCCTTACGTACTGCCGGCGTGACCGGCAGATACTCGATAAGCGCCAGATCGAAGGCTTTCTGAAGGTCGTTGGTCAGATACTGCTCGAGGAACACCGGCAGGACCTCGGCGATGCACTGGCGATCCGCTGGCGCTGCGTTTTGCCAGAACATGCGCGTCAGCCGGGCCCAGAACGTCGAGTGGCGACCCTCATCGAGAAGGTGGTCGGCCATCAATCCCTTCACCGACGGTTTTACGCTGTCATCACGGGCGAAAGCGGCGACATCGTCGGTCAGGGTGTTTTCGGCAATGCCGACACAGATCAGCTCCAGGGCATCGTGCAGGTGCTCCGGCACCCGTGCCAGTGCTGCCGGAATGGCACGGCTGAGTTCGATTTCGGTCGGTAGCGCAATCGGCTCGATACCGGTCAGGGCAATGGTCTGTTGCATGAAGTCCATTGCCACCAGAGCGTGGTAATCCTCATCCACTACAACCGTCATGGCGTCATAGCGACAGGCGAACGGAAAGCGGATAGCGAAGCGGTCCTTGGCGATCTTGCGCGCAGTGCGGTCGACGATCTCGGTCTCGAAGATCACCACGTCATTGATGAATTTGTACAGGCTTTGCACCAAGACCAGGTCGCGCAGATGGGGACACTCGCGCTCGAAGGTCTGGGCCAGCAACAGGGGTTGTCGGCTGAGCGGATAAATCAGGCGCTGATCATCTTCGACCATGCGTCTGGGCCGGGTACGGATGGTTGCCCGGTTCTCCCAGGTGTTGGCGAAGGATTGATAGTCGAAGGCGTTCATACACTCACCTCGACGTGAGGGACGCGCATCGACACCCGCAAGCGATCCCACAGGGCAATGCGACTTTGCACCGCGCCAATGGCGGCCTCGTAGACTTGCTGCTGGCGCTGCGGGTCCTGCCCTGTCAGACGAGCGAGCAGTGCTTCAGCGGCCGGGCCGTGGTTTTCTGAATCGACTTCGATGTGCCGTTGCAGGTAGTAGCGAAAGGTAGGGGCCTGTTCGCCAGTAATGCCCCAGTCATCAAGGAGGCGTTGGAACATGCTCGGAATGACGCTTTCACGGCCGTGCAGGAATGCAGCGGCAACGCTGTGGGCCTGGGCATTGAGGGCGACGTCCAGGGTATGGCAGACAAACATTCTGGCGGCATCGCTGGCCTGGGCTTGCTGCAGTGCACTGGCATAGCCAACACCTTCTCGCTGCAGGCTGACGAAACGCTCGATGGCCCGGGTGCTGGCGCCGACTTCGCGCATCGCATCCAGATAGAGTTCAAAGTGACTGTAGTGGCCGTGATCGAGACAATCATCAGACTCCTCGCCCAGCACGATCTCATTGATCAGGCGTGCGGCCTTCGGGTCTTGTGGCGGTAGCCAGGGCAGGTGAACGCAGGTCAGCTCCTGCTGCAGGCGCTTGGTCAGTGACATGAAATCCCAGACGGCAAATACATGGGTTTCCATGAACCGCTGAAGTACCGGTAATGAATCGATTTCGGCAAATATAGGATGAGTGGCAAGTTGTTCTTTGTGCTGCCTCAGTGTTGATTCAAGCGTGGTCATAATGTTCCCTCATCAGCACTTATAGTTGGGATGGCAGAATGCCTGGCCAAACAAGTTATCTAATTAAGGCGAGCGTGTGCCTCGACCATAAAATCGATAAAACGCTTCGGCTAACTTGCCAGCGCTCTCTGCATCGGGTGCTGGCAGGGGTGAGCGGTCAGGCAGATGGTCTGCTGACGGCTGGCGATTAAAAAGTTAGAACAACTTTTGCGGTGGTGGCAATAACTTTGTTGTAATTATTTTACGAACTTTATTTTTGCGAATAAGTGGGTTTAATAAAACTTGTATTGAGAGTTTTATTGGCATGTAAGTGCTCCTTCCGACAACTAACGGTCAGAATCGAAACTGCATGAGTGAATGCCTCACTCGGAGCACTACTTAGGGATGGGGTCATTGAGGTATTTGATCTTTGGGCAGCTGATCGTTGTCGGTCCTTGCCCAGCGATTGGCTCCTTCTGCATGTTCTGGACGAGCAGCCGGCCTGGCCCGCCTTGCGGCGATCAGCGGCCGTTGCGCGAACTAGAGTGTGCCGAAAACGCGAGCGCTGCCATGCTGGCGCAAGGAGAAGGGGAAATCAGAAAGGGCTTGAGCAGCCACCACACCCGGGTGATGGCCATCAATCGGCAGTGCTGAGGCTTGGCAGCCCCAGGTACTACGGGGAGAGGTGTTGCACCTCTGAAATCTTTAGTAACGAAATTGCAAGCCTACTCTGCCGGTCGATTGCTCAGGTAGGCTTTGATGGTTTTCGCCGCAGTGTTCAGGTGCTTCTCCAGCACCCGGATGGCGTCCTCTACCGATTTGTCGTTGGCGGCATCGACCAAACCGTTGTGGTCATCCTGGGTCAGTTTGCCCAGGCCCATCGAAGACAGATGAAAGCGCAGGAAGCGTTCTTCTTCGTTGAGCTCGATTTCAATCAGGTGCAATAGCTTCTTGTTCGACGCCTTGCTGTACAGGCTCATGTGGAACAGCCGGTTCAGCCGACCGATTTCAGCATGCCGGGTTTCGTTTTCCAGTTGGCGGATATAGCTGCGCGCCAGGGCGATATCATCGGCATCGAGCAGGGGAATTGACTGGCGCAGTGCTTCTGACTCGAGCAGCACGCGCAGGGCATAGGTGTCGACGGCGTCTTCGCCGATCAGCGGCGCCACCACAGCCCCTTTGTGAGCCACCACCTGTAGCAACGATTGTGCTTCCAGCTGGCGCAAGGCTTCACGTACCGGCATGCGGCTGACCCCGAACAGCGTTGCCAGCTCTTGCTGGCGTACGGCCCGGCCGGGAGGTAAGCGGCCATCGAGGATGGCGCTGCGCAACCGCTCTTCAATCACACTACGAGCCAGGTGCGGCGGCACTTGCTCGCTGCCCAGTATTTCGCTCAAGGATCTGGATTTATCGGTCACGCTTTACTCTTTCCTTAATGTCGGGACGTTTCGCTAATTGGATCCAATCACCCTAGTTAGCAGGAGGGTGCTTGTCAAACCGGCGGCTGGACATCCTGCATCTGCCAGCGGGCGCGGTAGTAGTTGCTATCGTGAATGAAGTTTTTCTCCAAGGGAAGCCGACCCGACGTAGCGGCTACAGGGGGCTTGGTTGACTGAGGGCAGGCTGATGTCGTCGTGATTGTAAGGTGCCATTGTTTTTTAAGGGGCAAGGCCGCACCATCGGTGCTTTTCCATAGTCTGCGCAGGTTTTCGCAGTGGCGATACGTTGGGCTGTTCACGTGACCATGCGCCGGCTGGGCCTTGCCGCGGTGCTCGGCTGTCTGTTGCTGGGCAGCCTGCACGCCGATTGGGATTTTTCCCAGATCAGCCGCCGCGCGCAGTCACTGTACGGGCCGCTGGGGCCAGGGCAGGGCCGTATCGATGCCTGGCAAAACCTGCTGGCGACAGAGAAACAGGGCAGCGAAGCCGAGCAGCTGAAACGGGTCAACCAGTTCTTCAACCACCAGTTGCGCTACGTCGAGGACATCGACCTGTGGCGTGAGGTCGATTACTGGGCGACGCCAATACAGGCATTGATCAAGGGGCAGGGCGATTGCGAAGACTATGCTATCGCCAAGTACTTCAGCCTGCGACGCATGGGGGTCCCGGCGGAAAAACTGCGAATCACCTACGTCAAGGCGCTGCGCCAGAACCGTGCCCACATGGTCCTGACCTACTATTCGAGCCCCAATGCCATGCCGCTGGTACTCGACAGCCTGATGGACGCGATCAAGCCCGCCAGTGAGCGTACCGACCTGCTGCCGGTCTACTCCTTCAACGGTGAAGGACTGTGGCTGACCGGCGCTGGGGGTAACAAGAAAGTTGGCGATACCAAGCGTTTGTCGCGCTGGCAGGATCTACTGAAAAAGATGCAGGCCGAAGGTTTCCCGGCCGAACCGGTTTACTAAAGGAGCACAGATGTCACTGTTCAAACAATTGCTGCTCGCCATCTGCCTGTTCCTGGTAGTCGCGTTCAGCGGCAGCTTCATGGTCAGCCTGGAGAGCTCGCGTAGCCAGTATGTCAACCAGCTGCGCTCGCACGCTCAGGATGCGGCCACGGCACTGGCATTGTCGCTGACGCCGAACATCGACGACCCGGCCATGGTCGAGCTGATGGTCAGTTCGATTTTCGACAGTGGTTATTATTCGAGCATCAAGGTCATCGACCTGGGCTCCAGCGCCGTGCTGGTGGAGCGTCATGCCGAGGCCGATGCCAATGGCGTGCCGGCCTGGTTCATTCGCCTGATCGGTCTTGAGGCCGCTGGTGGCGACGCCATTGTCAGCCGTGGCTGGCAGCAGGCGGCGCGGGTCGAAGTGGTCAGCCATCCGATGTTTGCCTTGGCCAAGCTCTGGCAGAGTGCCTTGGGCAGCCTGGGTTGGCTGCTGTTGTGCGGGGCCTTGAGCGCGATACTCGGCGCCCTGCTGTTGCGCCGCCAGCTCAAGCCGCTGGACTATATGGTGGAGCAGTCGCACGCCATTGCCCGCCGTGAGTTCCTCAGTCTTCCCGACCTGCCGAGCACGCCTGAGCTGCGCCGGGTGGTCCAGGCCATGAACCAGATGGTCGAGAAGCTCAAGGCACTGTTCAAGGAGCAGGCCGAGCGCAGCGAAAAACTGCGCGTCGAATCCTATCAGGACAGCCTCACTGGCCTGGCCAACCGGCGGTTTTTCGAGATGCAGCTCAACGCTCAGGTCAGCAATATCGAAGAAGCCCGGCCTGGCTACCTGTTGCTCCTGCGGGTCAAGGACCTGGCCGGGCTCAACCAGCGCCTGGGCGGTCAACGCACCGACCAGTTGCTTCAGGCCGTCGGCCAGCAATTGCAGCGCACCTGCGCCAACTATCCGGAAACCAATAACCTGATTACTCGTAGCCGAGGCGGCGAGTTCGCCGTGCTGGCGCCGGGTCTGGTTCATGAAGAAGCGGTGCAGCTGGCCCAGGCCCTGGAAGTTACCCTGCAGAGCCTGGCCGACACCGGCGCCACCGACGTGACGCCAGTGGCCTGTATCGGCATGGCGCCTTACAGCCCGGGCGATGCTCCTCAAGCCCTGTTGAAGCTGGCCGACGAAGCCCTGGCCCGGGCCGAGAGCCAGGTGGAGCCGGGCTGGGTCTGCCTTGAGCAAGGCACCGCGCCGCAGTCAGGCGATACTCACCATGCCTGGCACCAGTTGCTTGATGATGCACTGCAACAAGGGCGCTTCCAGCTGTTTTTCCAGCCGGTGGTGGCCAGCAATGCACCGGAGCAGATCCTGCACTACAAGGTGATCTCGCGGGTACTGGACGCCCAGGGCCAAGCAATTGCCGCTGGCCGCTTCCTGCCTTGGCTGGAGCGTTTTGGTTGGTCGGCGCGGCTCGATGTGCTGATGCTTGAGCAGGTGCTCAAGCACATGCAAACCCACACGGAAGCCTTGGCGCTGAACCTGTCGGCGGCGACTCTGGCTGATGCCAAAGCCTTGCAACGGGTTTATGAATTGCTCGGTCAGAATCCGGTGCTGGGGCCTCGGTTGACTCTGGAAATTGGCGAAGAACAGTTGCCTGACCAGGCCGCGCTTGAGCAATTGACCCGACGTTTGCACGCCCTTGGCTTCAGCCTGAGCCTGCAGCGCTTTGGCGGGCGCTTCAGCATGATCGGTAACCTGGCGCACCTGGGGCTGGCGTACCTGAAAATCGATGGCAGCTACATTCGCGCGATCGATCAGGAGCAGCACAAGCGGTTGTTCATCGAAGCGATCCAGCGCGCCGCCCACAGCATTGACCTGCCGCTGATTGCCGAGCGGGTCGAAACCGAAGGTGAGCTCAAGGTTTTGCGCGAGATGGGGATTCAGGGGGTTCAGGGGCGTCTGGTGGGCGAACCGGCACCCTGGCGTTGAGGCAAGCAGCTGCAGGCCCGCAACGGGCCTGCGGTACTCAGATCAGACCGCCGTTCTCTTCACTGTCATCGATCAGGTTGGTCAGTCCGCCCAGCACCTGGCGGGCATTGGAGCGGCTGAGCAGCTTGGCCTGAGCACCGGCCGGCAGATCAGTGATGCTGATCACGCCCTTGGTGGTCAACACTTCGATCAAGTCTTCAAGCACCCGGATCATGTCCAGGTCACTTTGTTTGAGCTGCTTGAGGCTGTTCTCGACAACGTCGTCGGCGAACCAGTCCTGAACCTCGGCATGGTCGGCCGGGAGCATCTCCGTGTATTCGGCGTAGGGTGCGGCCTCTACCCGGACCAGCTGGCCCTGTGCATCGCGTTGCACGTAGAACATGGGGTATCCCTCTGAAGTGTCAGTCCGTATCCGCAGTCAGCAGCATAGGTCAAGCGGGCCGGGCGTGCAGCCCGGCCAGCGAGTATGCGCTGTGACAGGGTGCAGGGAAAGTCCGAAGCGTTGCGCCAGCCGGACAGCGGCTGGCGCAGGCTATGGATCAGCTGTTGGAGTGGTCGATCTTGATGGTTGGGTCGGCACCGGATACCAGCGAGTTGATCGTGGTATTGGCCCAGTTCACACCTTCGAGCTTGATCGTCACATCGGCGTTGGCCAGGCCACCGGTGCTGTTGAGCTTGCCTTCAGTGCTGACCTGCAGGGTCGACTCGCCATTGACGGTGGTGATCTTCAGGAAGTTGTCGATGGTGCTGCCTTTCTCGCCCTGCAGCAGATCGCTCAGGTCCAGACGGTCGCCTTCGGCAGGTTTGAAGTCCTTGATCACGTCCTTGCCAGTGTCGCCGGCCTTCCACACGAAGGTGTCGGCACCGCTGCCACCGGTGAGGATATCGTCACCTTTGCCTCCGATGAGGATGTCGTTGCCCTCACCGCCGAGCAGGGTGTCGATGCCTTCCCCGCCAAGCAGCGTGTCGTTGCCCGCACCACCGATCAGGGTGTCCTTGCCGGCACCACCGAGCAGGATGTCATTGCCCTTGCCGCCATCGAGGTAGTCGTCGCCACCCTGGCCGAAGAGGATGTCATTGCCGTCGCCGCCGAGCAGGGTATCGGCACCGTCATTGGCGCGTGACACATCGAACTCGCTGACGTGTTCGGTGATGTACTGGTGCAGAACACGACCATCGACATCACCCAGCTGCATGCTCAGCTTGTCCGCGACATAGGCCTTCATCGCTTCGACGCCGTTGCCGGCAATACCGTCGAAGCTGACCAGGTCGCCGAACAGGATGTCGTGACCGTCGCCACCACTGACCGCATCGTTGCCCGGTTTGGTTGCTTCGGTATGACCGAGAATGGCTTCGGCCAGCTTGCTCGGGTCGATGTTGGTCTGCGGCTTGCCGTCGGTGTCGTAGGGCCTCAGGTCGTTGGCGTTGATTGCGCCATTGAGCCCGATCGCCTCCACACTCGTATGCTTGGACAGCAACAGGAAAGACTCTCTGGAGTTGCTGTCGACGTACCAGGAGCCGCTCGAATACGACAACTCATAGGTACCATCGCCTTGAGCATGCAGCTCGCCCGAGGCGTTGTTGTCGTCGCGCCAGCGATTGCCAGAATAGTACTCGGCTGTAAGGTTGCCGTTCTTGTCGATACTGATCCGGTTGTAGTCACCCACCATTTTATCGACGACAACGTCGCCCATTTTGTACTTGATCGAGCTGAGCACCTGGTCCAGGGTGAAGTCGGAACCCCTGAATGTCGGGTCCTTCTCACCGGTCTGGTAGCGGTTAGGCTGGCCATCAGTAATGAAGAACGTCTGATTGCTGCCGGTGCTGCCGGCGGTCTTGAGGTTCTGGAACCAGTTGGCAGTGGTTTTGAACGCATCCTCGTAGTTGGTGTTACCGCCGGCATAGAGTTTTTGCAGTGCCGCTTGCAGCGATTCCAGCCCCTTATTGTCGGCCAGGTTGACCGAGACGGTGGTGTTCACCTGGCTGGAGAAGTCCACCAGCAGGATATTCACCGTGCCGGACTGCGCGCCTTTGACACTGTTGGCCAGCGTGTTGAATACCGACTCCAGGGACTTCTTCGCAGCCGCCACGCCGTAGTCGCCCATACTGCCCGAGGTATCGACAATGAACGCCAGGTTGTAGTCCTGACCCGGCGTAACATGCAGACCATTGACGTCGGCAACGACGATGTCGTTCTCGGTGCCCAGGGTCTTGGAGTCGTTCAACTCCGTCAGGTTGCCGGGGAGATAACTGTCCGGGTGTACGGTGACGGTGATCTTGCCCGGGGTGGAGGCAGAGTCGTTGTTGGCCTTCTCGGTCGCGGTCGCGGTGACGCTGATGTCGAACTTGCCGTTGTAGTAGGCCGGTGGCTTGAGGCTCAGGCCATTCAGGTTCCAGCCGGTGACATCCACGTCCGTCTTGCCGACAGTGACCGTGTGACCCGCGCCATCACTGAGGATCGAGCCTTCCGGAATACCGCCCAGCTTGATGCTGAGTTTTTCCGAGCCATCGGTGTCGTTCAGGCTGGTGGCGATACCCACCAGCTTGACGGTGCCGTTCTCGGCGCCTTCATTGAGCTTGTAGCCCTGGTAGTAACCTTCGCCGTTATCGCCGTGCAGCTCGCCGACGGTAACGCCAGCGTTGGTCAGCTCGTTGACGCCCGGATACATCGGGATGTTGGTGTTGCTCAGGTCAACCGGGGTGCTGCCATCGACCGACAGGTTGACGTCAAAGCTGCCCGGGCCGCTCTGGTTGGCATGGTAGATGTCCAGGGTGTAGTAACCGCTGATCGTCGGCTTGAACGAACCGCTGATGGCGCCACCGGCACCCCAGGTAGCCGAAGCCACGTTCTTGCCGCCGATAGTGATCAGCAGGCTGTCGTCACCCACGCCGCTGAAGCTGTAGGTCTTGCCCGCTTCCAGGTAGATCAGGCCGGAGGTTTTCGAGCCCGAACCGCCGGTTACGCTGCCGTTGGACTGGGCGTTGGTCACCATCGAGCTGCTGTTCGGGTTACCGGAGTTATCGAAGACGGTCTTCAATGCGTCACCGGTGATGCCGTTACCGTTGTTACCCAGGCCGGTCAGGCTGTTCCAGGTTTCCTTGACCAGACCGATCGAGTTCACGTTGTTGCTGCCAATGGTCAGGTTTGGCGCATCGGCGACCGGGGTGATATCGACCTTGAGGGTCGACTCGTTGCCCAGGCCCTGACCGTCGGTTGGCTTGAACTGGATCTGTGCGTAGTCGGACTTCTGATCACCCACACCATTGGTGTTGGCGTTGATACCTGACTCGTTCAGGTCTGGTACGAACTTCAGCTTGCCGCCATCAATGTCGGCCTTGCTAAAGACCTTGCCGGCATCGATATCAGCCTTGGTCAGGGTTTTCCAGGTGTTGCCATCCTTGTACTGCAGCACGCCATCGGCAGGCAGTTTGGTGATGGTCAGGCCCAGGTTGGCAGCAGGGGTGTCGGCATCGGTGATACCGAAGTTGGCCCAGGTCAGTACCAGGTCAGTGTCTTCGGTACCGGTCACGGAACCGCCAGCGGCGACTGGCGCTTCGTTGCTCTGGATGGTGGTGGTCACGCTGCCATTGCTGCCGACCACCAGGTTCTCGAAGTTACCTCCGGTGGCCGAGGTGATCTGCACGGTGAAGGATTCAGCGCCTTCGGCAACACCGTCACGCAGGATCGGCACACTGAAGTTACCGGTGCTGCTGCCTTTCGCAATTGTCACGGTGGTGACACCGGTGAAGTCCGAACCATCTTTGGCCGTACCGGTATATCTCAGCGTAATGGTGACGTCGGCGTCGGCCTTGTTGGACAGCGTCAGGGTGTAGTTGGCGTTTTCGCCTTCAGCTGCCGAAGTGGTACCGGTGATACCGACCGTGGTGGTGTTGATCGTGTCGGTCACATGGGTGACAGCTGGCGTGTCGCTGATGTCCAGTTTTTCAAAGTTGCCGCCGGTAGCACCGGTGATGGTCGCCCCGACGTCGCCCGCATCGAGGTACACGTCATCGCTCGGCGCATCAATGGTGACGCTGCCGGTGGTCTTGTCAGCGGCGATGGTGATGGTCTTGCCATTGCTCAAGGTCACGGTAACCGCGGTGCCTGCCGGATTGCTCAGGGTGGCGGTGTAGGTGATCTTGCCGCCTTCTTCGACCGACGGGGTTGCCGTCAGCTTCAGAGTGGTGGTGTCGATGGTGTCGGTCACCTTGGTAACCGCAGTGGAGCCGTCGATTGCTAGGCTCTCGAAGTCGCCACCATTGGCGCCAGTGATCTTCGCACCGACATTACCGGCATCGATGTAGACGTCGTCCTTCGGCGCATCGACGGTCACGGTACCGCTGGTGTCGCCAGCCTTGATGGTAATGGACTTGCCATTATCCAGGCTGATGGTCATGTTGGTGCCGGCCTTGTTGGTCAAGGTGGCGGTGTAGGTGATCTTGCCGCCTTCATCGACCGACGGGGTGGCCGTCAGCTTGAGGCTGGTGGTGTCTTGGGTACCAGGGCCATCGGTCACGCTGATGGTGGTCTTGCCACCCGCGACCAGGTTCTCGTAGTTGCCGCCAGTGAAATCCTTGATGCTGTTGTTCAGGTCAAGGTTGCTGGTGTGCACGTTGTTCGGTGCGGTGAACTCGACCGAGCCACTGGTGCCGTTGACCGGGATGGTGATGCTCTGGCCGTTGGTGAGGTTGATCACCAGCGGCGAACCGGTAACCGGGTGGCTCAAGGTCACGGTGTAGGTGATCACGCCGCCTTCGCCGACGGTGCTGACATCGGCAGTCAGGGTGACGGTCGACTTGTCGATGGTGTCCGCGACATTGGTAACGGCTGGAGTGTTATCCACAGCCAGCTTCTCGAAGTCACCGCCGGTGGTGCCGGTGATCGCGGCGTTGACCTTGCCGGCGTCGAGGTAGACGTCGTCCTTTGGCGCATCGATGGTGACGGTACCGCTGGTGTCACCGGCTTTGATGGTAATGGACTTGCCATTGTCCAGGCTGATGGTCATGTCGGTGCCGGCCTTGTTGGTCAAGGTGGCGGTGTAGGTGATCTTGCCGCCTTCGTCGACGTTTGGCGTCGCACTCAGGGTCAGCTTCGTCTCATCCTGGGTACCAGGGCCATCGGTGACGGTGATGCTGGTTTCACCGGAGGTTTCGACTTTTTCGAAGTTACCGCCGGTGACCGACTCGATGCTGTTGGTCAGGTCGAGGTTGCTGGTGTGTACGTTGTTCGGCGCGGTGAATTCGACTGAGCCACTGGTGCCGTTGACCGGGATGGTGATGCTCTGGCCGTTGGCCAGTTTGACCACCAGCGGCGCGCCGGTGACCGGCGAGCTGACGGTCACGGTGTAGGTGATTACGCCGCCTTCGCCGACGGTGGTGACATCGGCAGTCAGCTTGACGGTGCTGGTGTCGACGGTGTCAGTTACGTCAGTGACGGCTGGGGTGCTATCCACCACCAACGCCTCGAAATCACCACCGGTGGTGCTTTCGATCA
>NZ_JBMOWO010000156.1:0-22003 GCF_049310525.1 Pseudomonas sp. GZD-222 | reverse complement strand
CAGGCCTACGGCCTGGGCGCCGGCGACACGGTGCTGCAAAAAACGCCGTTCAGCTTCGACGTGTCGGTCTGGGAGTTCTTCTGGCCGCTGATGACCGGCGCCCGCCTGGCCATGGCCGGCCCCGGCGATCACCGTGATCCGCGGCGCCTGGTCGAGCTGATCCACGCCCACCAGGTCACCACTTTGCACTTTGTGCCGTCGATGCTGCAGATGTTCCTGCTCGACGAGCAGGTCGCCAGCTGCACTGGCCTGCGCCGCATCATCTGCAGCGGCGAGGCACTGCCGGTGGAGGCCCAGACCCAGGTGCTGGCCAAGCTGCCCGGCGCTGGCCTGCACAACCTCTATGGCCCGACCGAAGCGGCCATCGACGTCACCCACTGGACCTGCCGCGACGAAGGCCGCGACAGCGTGCCAATCGGCCAGCCGATCGCCAACCTGCAGACCTACGTGCTCGACGCCGAGCTGCAGCCGGTGCCGGTGGGTGTGGTCGGCGAGCTGTACCTGGGCGGCATCGGTTTAGCGCGCGGTTACCACCGTCGCCCGGCGCTGACCGCCGAGCGCTTCGTCACCAGCCCGTTCGGTGACGGCGAGCGCTTGTACCGCACCGGCGACCTGGCCAGCCAGCGCGCGGACGGGGTCATCGACTACCGTGGGCGCATCGACCATCAGGTGAAGATCCGTGGCCTGCGCATCGAGCTGGGCGAGATCGAAGCGCGGCTGATGGAGCAGGACAGCGTGCGCGAGGCCGTGGTCCTGGCCATCGACGGTGCCCTGGTGGCCTACGTGGTGCCCCGCGACTGGGCGCTGGACGCTCAGGAAGCCTTGCGCGAAACCATCCGCGAGCCGCTGCGCCAGGCATTGCCGGACTACATGGTGCCGGCGCAGTTGCTGTTCATCGAGCAGATGCCGTTGAGCCCGAACGGCAAGCTGGAGCGCAAGGCGCTGCCCAAGCCGGACGCCAGCCGCGTACAGAAAGCCTATGTGGCGCCACGCAATGCGCTGGAACAACAGATCGCGGTGATCTGGCAGGATGTGCTGAAGATCGAACGAGTCGGTCTGGCCGACAACTTCTTCGAACTCGGCGGTGATTCGATCATCTCCA
This sequence comes from Pseudomonas sp. GZD-222, assembly GCF_049310525.1. Taxonomy (NCBI): domain Bacteria; kingdom Pseudomonadati; phylum Pseudomonadota; class Gammaproteobacteria; order Pseudomonadales; family Pseudomonadaceae; genus Pseudomonas; species Pseudomonas sp. GZD-222. The sequence goes on along the minus strand of NZ_JBMOWO010000156.1, from coordinate 20,901 downwards.
TCCAGGTGGTCAGCCGCGCCCGTCAGGCCGGCATTCGCTTCAGCCCCAAAGACCTGTTCCAGCATCAGACCGTGCAGCGCCTGGCGGCAGTGGCCGAAGTCGGTGAGGCTGCGCAGGCCATCGATCAAGGCCCGGTGCGCGGTGAGGCGCTGTTGTTGCCGTTCCAGCAGTGGTTCTTCGACACCCTGAGCGACAACCGCCATCACTGGAACCAGTCGCTGTTGCTGGCAGTGCGTCAGCCCTTGCAGGTCGAAGCGCTGGAGCAGGCCCTGGGCAGTATCGTTGGTCACCATGACGCCTTGCGCCTACGTTTTATGCACCAACCCCAGGGCTGGAGCGCGCAGTTCGCCGAGACTGACGACAGTCATGCGCTGCTGTGGAAACTGACAGTAGCCGACGACACGCAACTGCAAGCCGCAGCCGACCACGTGCAGCGCAGCCTAGATCTGCAGCAGGGGCCTTTGCTGCGCGCCTTGCTGGCGACCCTGGCCGATGGTAGCCAGCGCCTGTTGCTGGTGATCCACCACCTGGCCGTGGACGGCGTGTCCTGGCGCATTTTGCTCGAAGACCTGCAGTCGGCGTACCAGCAGGTGCTGGCCGGGCAGGCGCCGCGTTTGCCGGCCAAGACCCATTCGGTCCAGGCCTGGGCCAGGCAGTTGCAGGCAGATGCCAACAGCCCGGCGCTGGAGCGTCAGTTGCCGTTCTGGCAGGCCCAGACGGTAGCGGGTGAGCTGCCGTGCAAGCGTCTGTCGGCGCGCCTGCTCAACCGCGATGCCCGTCACGTGCAGACTCGTCTCGATGCGCACTTCACTCGGCGCTTGTTGCAGGAAGCGCCCGTTACCTATCGCACCCGCGTCAATGACCTGTTGTTAACCGCCCTGGCACGCGTCATCGCGTCGTGGAGCGGCCATGAGTCAGTCGCAGTGCTGATGGAAGGGCATGGCCGCGAGCCGTTGTCGCAGCCGCTCGACCTGACCCGCAGCGTCGGCTGGTTCACCAGCTTCTATCCGCTCAAGCTGACCCCGGCCGAGGACCTGGCCGCATCGATCAAGCAGATCAAGGAACAACTGCGAGCGGTGCCTGATCAGGGCATGGGCTACGGCGCCTTGCGCTACCTCGGCAGCAGCGCCTCGCGCGAAGCCCTCGCGCAGCTGGCGCCGCCACGTATTACCTTCAACTACCTTGGCCAGCTCGACGCCGGTTTCGCCCGGGCCGATGGTCTGTTTGTGCCCAGTGCACAGCCGCGTGGGCAGGAACAGGACGAAGCGGCGCCGCTGCCCAACTGGCTGACCCTCAATGGCCAGGTGTACGGCGGCGAACTGCTGGTGGACTGGCAGTTCAGTGCGCAGATGTTCGATGAGGCCACGGTCCAGGCTCTCGCCGATACCTATGCCCAGGCCCTGGCCGAACTGATCGAGCATTGCTGCAGCACCAGCAATGGCGCACTGACCCCGTCCGACGTGGCGCTGGCCAACCTCGACCAGCAGCGCCTGGATCAACTCGGCCTCAACCCGCGGCAGGTGCAGGACCTGTATCCGTTGTCGCCGATGCAGCAGGGCATGCTGTTCCACAGCCTTTATGCCCAGGCGCAGGGTGAGTACATCAACCAGATGTCGGTCTGCGTCGAAGGGCTCGACCCGCAGCGTTTCCGCGACGCCTGGCAGGCGACCGTGGACGCCCACGACATTCTGCGCACGGCCTTCCTCAGCGGTGGCAACCTGAGCCAGCCGCTGCAAGTGGTGCAGCGCGACGTGCAGGTGCCGTTCAGCGACGAAGACTGGCGCAGCCGACCCGATCAGACGGCGGCCATCGAGTCCCTGGCGGCGCAGCAGCGCACGACCGGCTTTGCCCTGGAGCGGGCGCCGTTGCTGGCGTTGCAGCTGCTGCGCCTGGATGATCAGCGCTACCAGCTGATCTACACCAGCCACCACATCCTCATGGACGGCTGGAGCAATGCCCAGCTGCTCGCTGAAGTCCTGCAGCGCTACAGCGGTGTTGCCGTGGTAGACCAGCCGGGGCGCTACCGCGATTACATCGCCTGGCTCAATCAGCAAGACCCGTTGGCCGACGAGCGCTTCTGGAAGGCTCAGGTACAGCACCTGGACGCGCCGACGCGGCTCGCTACCGTGCTGGCCGACAGCCCGCAGGGGCAAAGCGGGCACGCCGAGTTCAAGCAGCTGCTCGATGCAGCCAGCACCCAGCGCCTGAAAGCCTTCGCCGGCCAGCACAAGGTCACCTTGAACACGCTGATCCAGGCGGCCTGGGCCTTGCTGTTGCAGCGCTACACCGGACAATCGACGGTCGCTTTCGGCGCCACCGTGGCGGGCCGCTCGGCACCGCTGCCGGCCATCGAGGCGCAGATCGGCCTGTTCATCAATACCCTGCCGGTGGTGGTCAGCCTCGCTGCCGAGCAATCGCTGGCGCAGGTACTGCAGAACCTGCAGGCGCAGAACCTGGCGCTGCGCGACCACGAGCACACGCCGCTGTTCGACATTCAGCGCTGGGCGGGGCAGGGCGGCGAAGGGTTGTTCGACTCGTTGTTGGTGTTCGAGAACTACCCGGTCGCTGAAGCGTTGCAGGAAGGCGCCCCGCAAGGGCTGCGCTTTACCGGCGTACAGACGCGGGAGCAGACCAGCTTCCCGCTGACCCTGCTGGTTGCAGTCGAAGACAGCCTGACCCTGCAGTTCCAGTACGCCCGCGAGCATTTCGCCGCGGAGCAGGTGCAGCGTTTCGGCGCGCATTTGCTGGAGCTGCTGCTGGGCATGTTGGCAGCACCCGCAACAGTGGCCGAGCTGGGGATGCTCGATGCCGGTGAACGCCAGCGCCTGTTGCACGACTGGAACGCCTGCCCGGCGCCGATGGCGCAGGGTGCATGTATCCATGAACTGATCGCCCGTCAGGTACAAGCCAACCCGGAGCAACTGGCGCTGATCGATCAGCAGCAGCGCCTGAGCTACCGCCAGCTCGACCAGCAGGCCAACCGCCTGGCGCATCAGTTGATCAGCCTTGGCGTCGGCGCCGAGGTCCGCGTCGGTATTGCCCTGCAGCGCTCCAGCGAGCTGATTGTCGCCTTGCTTGCCGTGCTCAAGGCCGGTGGCGCCTACGTGCCGCTGGACCCGGATTACCCGGCCGAACGCCTGGCCTACATGTTGGAGGACAGTTGCGCCCAGGTGCTGATCACTCAGGCCTCGGTGCTGCAAGGACTGACACCGGGCGCGAGCACTCAGGTCATCCTGCTGCAGCCGGGCGCCGCGTCGAGCATCGACCAGCCCGACAGCGCACCGCCACTGCGCTGCCACCCCGACAACCTCGCTTACGTGATCTACACCTCGGGGTCCACCGGCCTGCCGAAGGGCGTGGCCATCACCCACCGCAACGTCCAGGCCCTGGTCGGCTGGTCGCAACAGGTCTACAGCCGTGAGGACATGCAAGGGGTGCTGGCCTCGACCTCGGTGTGCTTCGACCTGTCGGTCTGGGAAATCTTCGTCACCCTCGCCAGCGGCGGCTCGCTGGTGCTGGCGCGTAACGCCCTGGCGCTGCCAGAGTTGCCTGCGCATGATCAGGTGCGCCTGATCAACACCGTGCCATCGGCCATCGCCGCCTTGCTGCGCGCCGGGCAGATTCCTGCCAGCGTGCGCATCATCAACCTCGCGGGCGAACCGTTGAAGCAGGCACTGGTCGAGCAGCTCTACCAGTTGCCGGGTGTGGTCCAGGTCAATGACCTTTATGGTCCTTCCGAAGACACCACCTATTCCACCTGGACCCGCCGCGAGCCCGGCGCCAAAGCCAGTATTGGCCGACCGTTGCCGGGCACCGCCAGCTACCTGCTCGACGCCAGCCTGCAGCCCGCGCCGCTGGGTGTGGCCGCCGAGCTGTACCTGTCGGGTGCCGGTCTGACTCGCGGTTACCTCGGGCGTGCGGCGCTGACAGCCGAGCGCTTCGTGCCTAACCCGTTCTCCACGGCGGGCGAGCGGCTGTACCGCACCAGCGACCTGACCCGTTATCGTCCCGATGGCGTCATCGAGTACCTGGGGCGTATCGACCATCAGGTGAAGATCCGCGGTTTCCGTATCGAGCTGGGCGAGATCGAGGCGCGCCTGCTGGCGCTGGCGCCGGTGCGTGAGGCTGCGGTGTTGGCCGTCGAGCATCAAGGCAGCCCGCAGCTGGTTGCCTATGTCGCGGCCCATGAGCACAGCGAAGAAGCGGCAGTCCAGGCCAGCCTGCGGGCGCAGATCAAGGCACGCCTGGGCGAGCAACTGCCCGGCTATATGGTGCCGGCGTTTGTCCTGTTCCTGCCGCGCCTGCCGCTGACGCCCAACGGCAAGCTCGACCGCAAAGCACTGCCGGCCGCTGACCAGCAGCCCGCCAGCGCCGCGTTCCAGGCGCCGCGTAGCGCGCTCGAACAACAGCTTGCCGAGGTCTGGCAGCAGGTACTGGACGTTGAGCGTGTCGGTTTGGCCGATCATTTCTTCGAACTCGGCGGGCACTCGTTGCTGGCCACCCAGGTGGTGTCGCGCTTGCAGGAGCTGCTGGCGGTACGGGTCGGTTTGCGTGACCTGTTCGATCATCCTCGCCTGGAGACCTTCGCCCAGTTGTTGCAGGCGCGTTCGGCAGAACCGGCGGTGCCCGAGCGCCCCGCATTGATCGTCCACGGTGAGCAGCCTGAGGCGCCGCTATCGCTGGCCCAGCGGCGTTTGTGGGTGGTCGAGCAATTGTCCGGTGGCAGCGGTGCCTATGGCATGCCGCTGGCCTTGCGCTTGCACGGCGAATTGCAGGTGCCGTTGTTGCGCGCCAGCCTGGCCGAAGTGATGCGCCGTCATCAGGTGTTGCGCACGGCCTATGTCAGCGATGACGAAGGCGATCCGCTGGCCGTGGTATCGCCGACGGTGACGCTGGACTTGCCGCTGCTCGACCTGTCTACCCTGAGCCGTGCCGAGCAGGAAACCCAGGTGGCGCAGGCAGTGCTGGACAATGCCAGCACCCCGATCAGCCTGCTCAATGCACCGCTGCTGCGTGGCCGCGTGCTGCGCCTGAACGCCAACGAACATGTGGTGTTGTACGCGATGCACCACATCATCTCGGATGGCTGGTCGATGTCGGTGCTGGTCAACGAACTGGTCGAACTCTACGGCCTGCTGCAGGCGGGCAAAGCGCCGCTGTTGCCGGCGCTGTCGCTGCAGTACAGCGACTATGCGCACTGGCAGCAGGCGCTCGAACGCAGCGGTGCCCTGGCGGCGCAGGCGGACTACTGGCAGCGCACCCTGGCCGGCAGCAACGGGCACCTGCCGTTGCCGACCGATTACCCGCGCACCAGCGCGGCGTCCACGGCCGGCAGCGACCTGCAGTTCCACCTCGATGCCGGGTTGGTGCAGCGCCTCAAAGCGCTTGCCGGCAAGGCCAACGCCACCCTCTACACCACCTTGCTGGCGAGCTTCCAGGTGTTGCTGCACCGCGTCAGCGCCAGCGACGACCTGCTGGTCGGTGCCGACGTCGCCGGGCGCCAGCAGCCCGAGCTGGAGCGGCTGATCGGCTTCTTCGTCAACATCCTGCCGCTGCGTTCGCGCTACAGCGCGCAGCAGACCTTCAGCCACTACCTGGGCATTGCCCGCGATACCGCCCTGAGCGCCTTCGAGCATCAGGACCTGCCGTTCGACATGATCGTCGAAGCGTCCGGGGTCAGCCGCCAGCGCGGGGTCAATCCGCTGGTGCAGGTGCTGTTCGTGATGAACAACCTGCCGGTGCGCGACAGCAGCCTGGACGGGCTCAAGGTCGAGGTGCTGCCAGCGTTGGCGAGTTACTCGAAATTCGACATGGCGCTGTTCCTCGATCAGGACGCAGAGGGCCTGCGCGGCACCTGGCAGTTCGCTAGCGCGCTGTTCAAACCGGAACGTATCAGCCAGCTGGCCAAGGCCTGGACGAGCATGCTCGAACAGATTGTGTGTGAGCCGGATATCAGACTAGGAGACATCACTATGATCACCGATACCGCCGTCGCGGCTGTACCGGCGCCCGCTGCCGGCCCCAAGGCCGACAAGCTCGGCAAGTTCCTGAAAAAGCCCAAGGCCGCTGCACCCGCGGCGGGCAGTGGCGCAGTGCGCGAATCGTTGCTGGCGCCGCCGCAGGTGTTCCCGTTGCTGGTGGAGCCGAACGATCCCGGCCTGGATCTGGTGGCCTGGGTCAACCATAACCGCCCGTGGCTGGAAGAGAAGCTCTCGCGCCATGCCGGTATTCTTTTACGCGGCTTTGCCATGCACGACATCCATGCCTTCGAAGCCTTTGCCGAAGCCGTGCAACCGGGGCTCTACGGTCAGTACGGCGACCTGCCGAAGAAGGAGGGCGGCAAGAATACCTACCGCTCCACGCCGTACCCGGAGAAGAAGATGATTCTTTTCCACAACGAAAGCTCGCACCAGGACACCTGGCCGCGCAAGCAGCTGTTCTTTTGCGAGCAGCCATCACCGGTGGGCGGTGCCACGCCAGTGGTCGATTGCCGGCAGATGTACCTGCGCCTGCCCGAAGCGTTGCGCGAGACCCTGGAGCAGAAGGGTCTGCTGTATGTCAGGACCTTCGCCGACAAGCTCGACGTGTCCTGGCAGCATTTTTTCAAGACCGATGACCGCGCGCAGGTGGAAGCCCGTTGCCAGGCCGCCGGCATCCAGTGGACCTGGCTCGACAACGACGAATTGCAGATCCGTACCCCGTGCCCGGCGATCATTCGTCACCCGCTGACTGGCGAGAAGACCTTCTTCAATCAGGTGCAGCTGCACCACATCTATTGCCTCGACCCGGACGTGCGCGAGGACCTGCTGGCGTTGTTCGGTATCGAGCGCATGCCCCGGCATGTCTATTACGGCGATGGTTCGCCGATCGAAGACGAGGTCATGCAATTGATCGGCGACCTGTACGAGGAATGTGCGGTGCGCTTCGACTGGCGCAAGGGCGATGTGATCCTGCTGGACAACATGCTCGCCGCCCATGCCCGCGATCCTTTCGAAGGGCCGCGCAAGATTGTCGTCGCCATGGGCGAGATGATCGAACGGCGCAGCCTGGAGGCGGCGCAACCGACGTTGCGCGGCGAAACCATTACCCAAGAGGCTGACGCATGAGTGACATCAATCTGAAGCAGCTCGGCAGCGGCCTGGCGCTGCTTGCCGAGCAACAGCAATGGGCGGCTGCGGTGCAGTCCAGTGCAAGCTGGAAACAGCAGGCCCATGTGCTGCAGGTGGACATCTGCGGCGTGCTCGATCTTGCCGCGCTGCAAGCGGCGCTGAATGACCTGGCTGTGCGCCAGGAAGTGCTGACCAGTGGCCTGCAGGCGGTGGCCGGTTATCACGGCCTGCGCCAGTTCCCGGGCGCAGGCCCGGCGCGGCTGAACATGGATGTTCACCCGGACGCGGTCGACGCCGACACTGCCGCGCAACGCCAGGAACAATGGCTGCAACGTCCGCTGCAACTTGAGCAGGGCGGTTTCGCCCGGGCATTGTTGCAGCGCCTGGAGGAGGGCCACTGGCGTCTGAGCCTGGCGCTGGCCCGCGGCTTGGTGGATGCCGGCAGCCTGCCGTTGTTCCTTGAACAACTGCAGCAGGCCTACACGCAAGGCGCCAGTGGTGCGGACGATGAGCTGGGCCAGTTCAGCCAGTACCTGGAATGGCGTGGCGAAGTGGTTCGCGACGAAGATGCCGGCCAGGCTGCGCAGTACTGGCAAGCCCATGTCGGTAGCCAAGCGCTGGTGCAACCACTGTTGCCTTATCGGCGCAAAGGTGCTGCGCTGGCGTCGGTCGCACAGGTTGAAGCCGCGTTGCCGGCGGCATTGCGCCAGGGCCTGGAACAGGTAGCAGAACACGGCGGCGTGGCTGTGGACGCGGTGTTGCAGGCCGCCTGGTGGCTGCTGCTGGCACGCTTGAGCGGACGTTCATCCTTCCTCGCCGGTTGGCGTCATGACGGACGTGCCGACTACGAATTCTTCGACCAGACCCTGGGGCTGTTCGAAAAGACCCTGCCGCTGCACCTGGCGCTGGATCCGGCCGTGCCGTTCGACCAGTGCCTGGCGCACTTTGCGCAAGTCCTCGAACAGCACCGCACCTGGCAGGAATACTGGAGCGCCGAAGGCCGAACTGTGCAGCCAGGCTACGGATTCGCATTGCGTCGCCTGTTGCCTGACGCGCAGCTCAAAGGCGGGCAGTGGTCGGCCCGCGTCGCCGCGTCGCTCGATGCCGGGTTCGAACTGGCCTTGCAGGTGGGCACTGATGCTCAGGGCTCGCCACAGGTATTGAGCCTGGCATTCCAGACTGCGCATTACGCCAGCGTGGCTATGTCCGGCCTGCTGGAGCAATACCAGGTTCTGCTGCAGGGCATCAGCGAGGCGCCTTCGCGCCCGGTCGGCGAGTTGCCGTTGCTCGGCGCGCTGGAGCGCGAGCGTTTGCAGGCACTCAACCCGGTGCCGCAGCCGATCGATCCGGGCCTGACCCTGGCTCAGCGCATTGCCGAGTGGGCCTCGGTAACTCCCGACGCACCGGCCCTGGTGAGTGACGGCCAGACCCTCAGCTACGCGCAGCTGGAGCAGCGCGTCCAGCACCTGGCCGCCGCCATGAGCCGTCAAGGCCTGGCGGCCGGACAGCGGGTGGCGCTGGCCCTGCCGCGTTCGGCCGAGTGGCTGGTCGCGGCATTGGCGGCCTGGCGACTCGGCGCGGCCTGGCTGCCGCTGGACCCACAATGGCCAGCGGCACGCCTGGCGCTGCTGGTCGCTCAGGCAGATGCCTCGCTGCTGGTTACCCAAGGTTTGCCAGCAATAGCGGAACTGGCACTGCCGGAGCTCGACCTCGAACAGCTCGACCTTACCGGACAGGCACCGCCCCAGGCCGATCACCCGGCGCCGGTGGGCAGCGATGTCGCCTATGTACTGTTTACCTCCGGCTCCACCGGCACACCCAAGGCCGTCAGCATCGAGCATCGGGCGCTGTTCAACTACGTCGCCTCGGCCAGTGCCGCGCTGGGCCTGGAACGTTGCCGCCGGTTTGCCTTCAGCTCCAGTGTCGTCGCCGATCTGGGCCACACTGCGGTGTTTGGCGCCCTGTACAACGGCGCAGCGCTGCATCTGGCCGATGAAGCAACGGTGCAGGACGGCCAGGCGTTTGCCCGTTTCATTGCCGAGCAAGGCATCGATTGCCTGAAGATCGTCCCGTCGCACTTGGCGGCACTGATCGACAGCGAGGCTGCAGTGCTGCCGGCTACCCTGGTGCTGGGCGGCGAAGCCGTGGCGCCGGCGCTGGTCGAGCGCATTCTGCACATCCGCGCGGATATCCGTCTGTTCAACCACTATGGCCCGAGCGAAGCCACGGTCGGGGTGATGATTCACCCGATCAGCGCGCAGGACCTGGATGCCGCAGTCGTGCCGTTGACCCAGGTGCTGGGCAACAATCAGGTCTGGGTGCTCAACGCGCAACGTCAACTGGTGGCGAGTGGCGAACTGGGTGAGCTGTACATTGCTGGCGAGCAGCTCGCCCGTGGTTACCTGAACAATCCGCAACAGCAAGCCGAGGTGTTCATCGATCATCCGCTGCTGCCGGGCGCACGGATCTACCGCACCGGTGACCTGGCGCGCTATCGCCCCGAGGGTGGTATTCAGTTGCACGGCAGGGCCGACCAGCAGGTAAAATTGCGCGGTTTTCGTGTCGAGCTGGCAGAGATCGAGGCCGAGCTGGCGGCGCTCGACAACGTCAGCGAAGTGGCGGTGGTGCTCGATGCCCAGCAAGAACCCGTGGCCTTCGTTACCGCGCGCGGAGAGGCGGTAGCGGATTGGGCGGCAGCACTCAAGGCGCAATTGGGCCAGCGCTTGCCGGCGGTGATGGTGCCGCGTCAGGTTCAGCTGCTGGCGGTGATGCCGCGCCTGGGCAATGGCAAGATCGACCGTCAGGCCCTGGGCAAGCTGGACCTCAGCGCCGCGCAGCAGGTGTATGTCGCACCGCGCGATGGTCTTGAGACGGTATTGGCCGAGCGCATGGCGCAGTTACTGGGCGTGACGCGGCTGAGCGTCGAGCAGGACTTTTTCGCGGCGGGTGGCCACTCGTTGCTGGTGATCAAACTGGTCGCCGGTATTCGCAAGCTGCTGCAGTGTGAGGTGCATCCCGGTGTGGTCTTCGACAACCCCAGCGCCGCGGCTTTGGCGCAGGTATTGCGCCTGCAGGAAACGGCGCCCGGTCAGCTGGAGAAGCTCGCGCAAGCGCGCTTGCGCCTGGACGCCATGAGCCCCGAGGAGAAAGCCAGGTTGTTGGAAAAAGCCCGCCAGCTGCAAGGGCAGGGCAGCTGATAGCCGTTCGCCCGTCATTGCCCGCGGCGTCCTGCTGCGGGCAGTGACGGGCTTCGCGACCTCGACGATCGGGGCGCGGCGTTTGTGAAACGTATCAAAAGATAAATATTCCTAATTTCGTTCATCCCGGCTTCGTCTAGTCAGCGAGCAACTACGACCGGTGTCGTCAGCTTGCCTGCGGGACAGGGTGTGCCAGGGATGGTTTGCATATCTCACGATCAGCCGGCCCGAGAGTCGGCGGCGGTCCAACACAAGAGCGCATTGGAGTAATTCAACACATGAAATCTGATCAGCCAAGGCTTGCGCCGCGTCCCTCGATCTGGGACCGGGCCCGCTGGCGTTCGTCGGCATCGGCGGTGGTACTGGGGCTCGCGTTGGGCATGGCCGGCGCGGTGCAGGCCGAAAGCAAACAGGTCAACATTCCGTCCGCACCGTTGAGCGAGGCGCTGACCGAGCTGGGTCAGCAGACCGGCCTGCAATTGCTGTTCGAGCCGGGCCTGGTCAGCGGCAAGCGCTCAACAGCGGTCTCTGGCACCATGGAACCGCAGGCGGCCCTCGACATCATGCTGCGTGGCGCCGGCCTGTCGTACCGGATCGAAAGCGACACGGTGATCATCAGTAACCCTTCGAGTAGCGGCGCTGCGGTAGAGCTGGGGAGCACCAGCATCGTCGGTCAGGGTATGGGCGAGGCCACGGAGAACTCTGGTTCCTACACCACCGGCCTGGTCAGCGTCGGCTCCAAGACCCCGGTGAGCCTCAAGGACACCCCGCAGTCAGTGTCGGTCATCACCCAGCAGATGATCGAAGACCAGCGCATGACGACCCTGCCCGACGCCATGAAGCGCGCGCCGGGGATCACCCTGCGCAACAACAACTACCACTCCCAGCAGTTCTATTCGCGCGGCTTCGGCATCGACAACGTACAGATCGACGGTGCTGCGCCGATGGACATCGGTACCGGCGTGGGTACCTTCTACAGCGATCGCATCTATGACATGGCCGCCTACGACCACGTCGAGGTGCTGCGCGGTGCCAGCGGCCTGCTGGCCGGCACCGGCGATCCGGGCGCGGTGGTCAACCTGGTGCGCAAGCGCCCGCTGGACCACTACCAGCTCAAGCTCAACACCTCCGCCGGCTCCTGGGACAACTACCGCAGCGAAGTCGACCTGACCGGGCCACTGGCCTTCGACGGCAAACTGCGCGGGCGGATGGTGGCGGCCTATACCGACCGCCAGTACTTCATGGACAACCGCAGCACCGAGAAACCGTTTCTCTACGGGGTGCTGGAAGCGGACGTCACTGACGACACCATGCTGACCTTCGGTGGCAGCTACGACAAGGTCAAGGAGAACGGTACCGGTGACGGCCTGCCACGCTACAGCACCGGTGGCGACCTGCACCTGCCGCGGCATACCTGGTACACCACCAACCAGGCCTGGTCCGATAGCTACACCCGCGAGTGGTTCGCCAAGCTCGACCACTATTTCAACGAGGACTGGAAACTCAACACGACCTACACCTACTCGTACAACGACTCCACCACTGAAGGGATCATCCCCTACGGCTCTGTGGACGAGAACACCAACACCGGTCCTTACTGGTGGGGCAGCTACGTGGCGAGCTGGAGCAAGCAGTCGGTATTCGACGTCAACCTGTCCGGCAGCTTCGAGGCGTTCAATCGTCGCCACGAAGTGCTGTTCGGTGCCGACTACCAGAAGGTCACCAGTCGCTGGCGCGCCGCCCAGGGCATGCTCGGCAAGGGCGGGATGATCGACCTGTGGGACCCGCAGTCAACGCCGTTGACCAGCGACGCGTCGAACCACAATTTCTATCGTGACTACTACCCTAACAAGCGTGAGCAGTACGGCCTGTACTCGACCTTGCGCCTGCAGCTGACCGACCCGCTGAAACTGGTGCTCGGTGCCCGCGCTCAGCGCTACAAGTTCGAGCAGGCTTACGCCACGCGTCAGATGGCGGGTACCGGTCCGTGGACCCAGCAGGACAGTGTCGAGGATCGCGAGCCGACCACGCTGGTACCCTACGGTGGCCTGATCTACGCCCTGAACGATCAGTGGTCGACCTACGTCAGCTATTCCGAAGTGTTCAAGCCTCAGGCGCAGAAGATGCAGGGGCCGGAAAACGCCCAGTCGTCCATCGAACCGATGACCGGCAAGACCTACGAGACGGGCATCAAGGGTGAGCTGCTCGATGGCCGGTTGAACGTCAGCGCCGCGCTGTTCTACACCACCCGCGAACACCAGGCGGCGCGCGACCCTGGCTATCCTGATCCACCGCCAACCTACAGCAGCTCGTGCTGTTACCTCGCATCGGACAAGATCACCAGCAAAGGTATCGACCTGGAGGCCACTGGCGAGATCGCACCCGGCTGGGAAGTGCTCGCGGGCTACACCTACAACCAGGTCCACAACGATACTGAAGAGACGCTCTACAGTACCGTCACCCCCAAGCACCTGCTCAAGCTCTGGACCATGTACACCTTGCCTGGTGATTTTTCCGCCTGGCGCGTGGGCGGTGGCGTGACGGCGCAAAGCCCGACCTACGTGAAAGGCGAGGCTTACCGCTTCGACAAAGACTGGAATGTCATCGACTCGCAGCCCTACAAGTTCAGCCAGTCCGGCTACGCGGTCTACGACGCGATGGTCGAGTACCAGGTTGATGAAAACTGGACCGTTGCGGTCAATGGCAACAACCTGTTCGATCGCAAGTACTACTCTAGCGTGGGCACCTCCGAGTATGGCAACTACTATGGCGAGCCACGCAACTTCACCCTGACCCTGCGCGGCACCTTCGAATGATTTCGTAGTGATCCAACGCACAATGAAACAGCCGCCCTCGAGGCGGCTTTTTCATGCAGCGCTGTGCGCTTGATCGCTGTAGGAGCGGATTTATCCGCGATGGGCCGTGCAACGGCCCCAAACGGCGGGACTGCTGCGCAGTCCATCGCGGCGGTCCGGCGTCCCGGTAAATCCGCTTACATCCTGCGGTAGCCGGTGATCGGCCGCACAGCGGCCGTAACGGCATCAGGCATGCTGCTCGAGCCAGTCTTCCAGCGCCTGATAAATGCCATCGATCTGCCCGCTGATCCCGGACATGCGCAAAAAGTCATGGGTCAACCCAGCCTGCAGCACCAGGGTCACCTTGCCACCGGCATGCTCCAGCGCCTGTGCGTAGGCAATACCTTCATCGTGCAGCGGGTCGTACTCGGCAACGCTGATGTAGGCGGGCGCCAACGCTGCAAAGTGCGCGGTCAGCGGAGATACACGCCAGTCATTGCGCTGCTCGGCCCCGCAGTAGTGGTCGTAGAACCACTCCAGAGTAGGGGTTTCCAGCAGGTAGCCTTCGGCGTAGCGCGTGTGTGACGGCCGTTGCCGGGTGATATCGGTCACCGGGTAGAACAGCAGCTGCGCCACAGGCTTGAAACTCAGCGCAGGCTCGGCGCCGGTGGCGGCAATCGCCAGCACTGTCGCCAAGGTGGCACCGGCACTGTCACCGGCGAGGAGCAGACGCTCAGGATTCAGGCCCAGTTGGATAGCCCGTTCGGCCAGCCAGTTGGCAGCGTCAAGCGAGTCGTCCACCGCTGTGGGGAACGGCGCTTCCGGCGCCAGCCGATACCCCGGGGCGAATACCGCATAACGGCCACTGGCGGCCAGGCGCCGGCAGATCGAGTCGTGGGAATCCAGGCTGCCGACCACATAGCCACCGCCATGGTAATAGAGCAGGGTGGGCGCGCCGGCCGCGAGCGCGGCATGACGGTACAAACGCGCATCCAGCTGATGGCCGTCGCGCACCGGAACCTTGAGCGCGGTCACGCTCAGGGTTGCCGGCGGCGAGGGGTCGAGTATCGCCGAGGTCTTTTCGAATTCGGCACGGGCCTGGGCCACGCTCAGTTCATGCATGGCTTGGCTCTTGCCGGTCAGCCGGCCCAGTTCGGCCAACTCCAGAAACGCTTCGAGATCGGGATCCAGGGGCATTGCAGTTCCTTTGTGAAGAGAGAGCAGGGCCGCCGGCGAAGGCGGCCCTGTAGGTCAGAGGGTTACCGGCTGCGACTGCGGCAAGTGCTGCAGCAGTCCTTCAATGAACAGCGGGTGGCTGAGGATCGCGTAATGGTCGGCGTCGATGGACGCATGGTGCAGGCTGCCGGCGAAAGCACCGGTGTGCGCTACGTCGTGGTCACCGGCCCACCAGCAATGGCTGTTGGCGACGCAGCGCGGCATCTGTGCCAGGCGTTCAGACAAGGCCTTGAGCTTCATGCCAGTGCGGAAGGTGCGGGCAAGTTCATCCGAACCGATCTCGCGCAGGGCGCCCGCTTCCTGGCCGAGGCCCTGGCGAGCGTGCTCGATCAGCTGTTCCAGCTGCGCCAGGTCGGCATCCTCGCTGACCGCCAGCAGGGGCACTGCCGACGGCGCCACGCCGAACACGACTGACAACAAGCCACGCAAATCCTCGGCACAGTCGCCGTCCGCCTGTGGCGCGGAGGCCTCAGGGGTGAAACTGTCGACCAGGGCGACAAAGTCGACCTGCTGGCCCTGTTTGAGCAGCTCCTCGGCCACCAGGGTCGCCAGCGGCCCGCCGAGCGACCAGCCGAGCAGGTGATAAGGTCCCTGCGGCTGTTTCTGGCGGATGTACTGGGCGTAGTCGATGGCCATGGCTTCGAGTGATTCATCCTCCCAGTTATCGTCCAGCAGCATGCGGCACTGCAGGCCATAGACGCTGCAGCGGCCGTCCAGGCGGCGCGCCAGTGCCTCGTAGTCGAACACCGTGCCGAAACCTGCGTGCAGGCAGAACAGCGCTGCACGCGCCGGCACCGGCGCATTGAGCAGCAGCAGCGGATCGAGGTTGCGTTCCTCGGCTTCGTAGCCGGACAGATCGGCAATCGTCGGCTTGCCCATCAGGTCGCGCAACTTCAGCTGCAGGCCGAGTTCAGGCCGGCCGCGTACCTTGGAAAGCACTTTGAGGATACGCAGGGAGTCGCCACCCAACTCGAAGAAGTTGTCGGTCACGCCGACTTGTTCGACCTCCAGCACCTCTTGCCAGATCTGCACCAGCGCCTGCTCCAGCGTGTTGCGCGGGGCGACGTAAGCGCGACCCTTGAAGTCGGGGTCCGGCAGCGCCTTGCGATCGAGCTTGCCGTTCGGGTTCAGCGGGAAGCTTGCCAGGGTCAGAATCTGTGCAGGCACCATGTAGTCGGGCAGCTCCTCCAGCAGCGCCGTGCGCAGGCGTTCGCCGAGGGCTTCGTCGGCCTCGGCGACGACGTAGCCGATCAGTTGCTTGGCGCTGCTATGTTCGCGGGCGACCACCACTGCATCCTGCACCTGAGGCATACACCGCAGACGTGCTTCGATCTCCCCCAGTTCTATGCGGAAACCACGGATCTTCACCTGGTTGTCCAGCCGTCCCAGGTAGTCGAAAGTACCGTCTGCGCGTTGACGCACCAGGTCGCCGGTGCGGTACAGACGACTACCGTCGGCCTGGAACGGGTCGGCGACAAAGCGTTCGGCCGTCAGCCCCGGACGCTGGTGATAACCACGGGCCACCCCTTGACCGCCAATGTACAGTTCGCCGGCGATGCCCGGCGGCAGCGGATTTAGCGCATCATCAAGGACATACAAGGTGCGCTCACCGACGCGGCTGCCGATGGGGGCGTAGACCGCGTCGCAGTGGTCGCTGGCTTCAACCTTCCACAGCAGCGGGGTGACGACGGTTTCGGTCGGACCGTAGCCATTGGTCAGCCAGGTGGGGCGCAGTGCCTGTTTGACCAGCTCGAAATTGGCCTCGGCCACGGCGTCGCCACCAAAGCAGTAGATCGACACTGCAGGCGGTGGCTGGTCCTGGCTTTGGGCGAACTCTGCCAGTTGCTGGAGATAGGCCGGGGGGAAGCAGGCGACGCTGATCCGGTGAGCGTGCAGGGCCTGCCAGGTTTCTTCCGGCGTCCACAGGCGGTTGTCGCGCAGCACCAGTTGGCCGCCACAGGACAGGGTGGTCAGCCAGCGTTCCTGAGCGCCGTCGAAGGCGAACGACATAAACAGCAGTTCGCGGCTTTCGCGGGTCATCCCGTAGCGCTGGGCGATGGCCTGGCAATGCATGCGCAGCGGCTCGTGGGTCACGGCCACGCCCTTGGGCTTGCCGGTCGAACCGGAGGTGTAGATCAGGTAGGCGAGGTTGTCGCCGCCCGCCCGTTGGGTCGGGCAGGTGGCAGGCAAGGCCTGCAGCGCCAGCTGGTCTATCGCAATCATCGGCGCGGCGCCCGGCCAGTCGAAACGGCTACGCAGGCTGGCCTGGCTGATCATCAGGGCCATGCCTGAATCCTCGACGATCCATTGCAGGCGATCCTGCGGGTAGTCGATATCCAGCGGCACATAGGCGGCGCCAGCCTTCATCACCGCGTAGAACGCCACCACCACCTCCAGCGAACGCTCCAGGGCGATGCCCACACGCATCTCCGGCCCCACGCCTTGGGCTATCAGGTGATTGGCCAGGCGGTTGGCACGCGATTCAAGCTCGGCCCAGGTCAATTGCTGATCATTGCAGACCACCGCCGTGACCTGCGGACGCGCCTCGGCCTGCAGGCGCAGTTGTTCGGCCAGCAGTGGCAGGTGAGCGCTGGCGACGTTCAACTGGTTGTCGTGTTGCAGGCGTTGCGTCTGCGCAGCACTGAGCAACGTCAGATTGCCGACCCGCGCCGTGGGTGCATCGAGCATGGCCAGCAGCAGACTTTCGAAGCTGGCACGAATCAGCTCGACCGCCTCCTCGGTGAAGCGATTGCGCAAGTAGAGGAACTCGATACTCAGGGTGGTGCCGAGGTTGACTGCCAGGTCCATGGCGAAGTTGGTGACGTCGCGACCTTGCACCTCGCCAAATTGCAGTTGCCCCTGGCCCGCCTCGCGCAAGCGTTGGTCAACCGGGTAGTTCTCGAACACGATGATGCTGTCGAACAGCGCCTGGCCACCCAGGCCTGCCCAGCGCTGGATGTCGGCCAGCGAGGCGTGCTCGTGGTCGCGGATGTCGAGGTTGTAGGCTTGCAGTTCGAGCAGCCAGTCCTGCAGCAAGGCCGCAGGTTCGGGGCGCTGGATGACCGGCAGCGTATTGATGAACAGCCCGAGCATTTCATCCGCGCCCGCCAGGCTGGCCGGCCGACCGGCCACGGTGGCGCCGAAGCAGACGCTGGCCTGGCCGCTGTAGCGCTGCAACAGCAGCAGCCAGGTGGCCTGGATCAGCGTGTTGGGCGTGACTCTAGAGGCTTGGGCCAGGTCACGCAGGCGCGAGGTTTGTGCCGGGTCCCAGTCCAGGTACAGGGCCGCATGACCTTCCAGTGTCGGGTCCGGGCGCGGTGCCAGGCTGCTGGCCAGGTGAGTGGGGCTGTCGAAGCCAGACAGCTGGTCACGCCAGAACTGTTCCAGGACGGCTTGTGGCTGTTGCGCCAGCCACTGGATGTAGTCGCGGTAGCGACCTGCACTTGCGGTCGACGGTTGGCCATCGTACGCCTCTAGCACTTCGCCCAGCAGCCGGGAATTGCTCCAGCCATCGACCAGAATATGATGGCCGGACCACAACAGGTGTACCCGGCGCTCGTCGAGCTGGACCAGAGTCAGGCGCATCAGCGGCGCCTGCAACAGATCAAAGCCCTTGGCGTAATCCTGCGCGCTCAATTGCACCAGTGCCTGGGGCTCGACCTGGCGATCGCGCCAGTCGAGCAGGGTCACCGGCATCTGCGCCTGACGGTAGACCACTTGCAGCGGCTCGGCCAACTGGCTGTCGCTCCAGAAGCCGGTGCGCAGGATGTCATGCCGGGCGATCACGGTGTTCCATGCCCGGGTGAAACGCGCGACATCCAGCCCCTCGACCGGGACCGCCATCTGATTGATGTACAGGCCGGCTTCGCCCGCTTCCAGGGTATGGAACAGCATGCCCTGCTGCATCGGCGACAGGGGGTAGATGTCTTCGATCAGCTCGGCAGCGGCGGGTAGCCTGTGCAGCCGGGCCTGGTCGAGGCGGGCCAGGGGGAAGTCGGAAGGGGTGAAACCGCGATGGCGCGGATCGCAGCAATGGGCGATCAGTGCTTCAAGCTCGCGCTGGTAGTCATCGGCCAGGGCCTGAACCGTGGCGACGTCAAACATCGCCTGGCTGAACAGCCAGCTCATGCTCAGTTCACCGTCGAAGATCTGCCCGTTGAGCGTCAGCCAGTTGCCCAGTTGCGCCTGCGGGCTCTGTTCCTGGCCACTGCCTTCGGCCGCCGGCGCGAACAGCGCGCCTTCGTCGGCATCGAAGCTGCTGTCGAACTGGCCCAGGTAGTTGAAGGTGATGCGCGGCTCGGGCATCCCGGCCAGGCCGTCGCCCAGGTGGCGCAGCACGGCATAGCCCGCGCCCTTGCCAGGAATGGCGCGCAACTGCTCCTTGATCCCGCACAGACTGGCGCCAGGCTCGTCGGCAACCGTGAGCAGCACCGGGAACAGACTGGTGAACCAGCCGACCGTACGGGTCAGGTCGGCATCCTCGAACAAGTCCTCGCGGCCATGCCCTTCGAGCTGGATCGCGACCTGGGGTCGCGTGGTCCAGCGCGCAATGACTCGCGCCAGGGCGGTCAGCAGCAGGTCATTGATCTGGGTGCGGTACGCCAGCGGCGCCTCTTGCACCAGGCGGCGGGTGGTCTGCTTGTCCAGGCGTAGTTGCAGTCCCCGGGCGTGCTTGTTTTGCAGGCTGCCCGCTGGATGATCAACGGGTAGGTCAGTGTCGATACCGTCCAGTTGCGCGGTCCAGTAACCCAGCTCCTGCTGCAGCTTGCCGGTGTGGGCAAGCTGCTCCAGGCGCTCGGCCCAGGTCTGCACTGACGTGGTTCTGGCCGGCAGCTGCACCGGCTGTTGCTCAAGGGCCTGGCTGTAGGCCGTTTGCAGGTCTTCGAAGAGGATCCGCCAGGATACGCCGTCGACCACCAGGTGATGGATCACCAGCAGCAGGCGCTGGCTGTGGTCTTCCAGGGTCAGCAGCACCGCGCGCAACAGGGGGCCGTGCTGCAGGTCCAGGCTGCGCTGGGTCTGGTTGGCCAGGGTGGGCAGGGTTGCCAGAGTCGCTTGCTGCTGTTCAAGCAACGGCGTCGCCCGCCATTGCGTCAGCTGTGCCTGGACATCAAGGAAGCGTGCGCGCCAGCCGTCCTCGGCTTCGGCGAAGTTCAGACGCAGGGCGTCGTGATGCAACACCAAAGCCCGCAGCGCTTGTTCCAGGGCTTGGGCGTGGAGCGGACGGCTCGGCTGTAACAGCACCGATTGGTTCCAGTGGTGACGCTCCTGGTTGACCGTGCTGAAGAACATTCGCTGAATCGGCAGCAACGGCGTTTCGCCGCTGGCGGGGGCCTGATCAATCGCTAGCAGGCCATCGTCCAGGCTGGCGACGCTGGCCAGGTCCCTGACGGTCTGATGCTGGAACAGATCCTTGGGACTGAAGCGGATGCCGGCCTGACGGGCGCGGCTGACCACCTGGATGGAGATGATCGAATCACCGCCGAGTTCGAAGAAGTTGTCGGCCAGACCGACTCGTTCGATCTTCAGCACATCCTGCCAGATCACCGCGATCTGTTGTTCCAGCGCATTGCGTGGCGCCACATAGGCTTTCTGTACGCGGCTGGCGTCCGGCTTGGGCAGCGCCTTGCGCTCCAGCTTGCCGTTCGGGCTCAACGGCATCTGCTCGATGAACAGCAACTGCGCCGGCACCATGTAGTCCGGCAATGCCTGGCGCAGCGGCTCGCGGATGGTTTCGCGCAAGGCTTCCTGAGCGTCCAGCGCCCAGTCGCGGGGCACCACGTAGGCCACCAGGGCACCGTCGATGGCCAGGACCACGGCCTCGCGCACGCTGTCCTGCTCCATCAGCCGCGCTTCGATCTCGCCCAGCTCGATGCGCAGGCCACGGATCTTCACCTGATGGTCGATGCGCCCACGGTAGTCGATGACCCCGTCCGCGCGCTGGCTGGCCAGGTCGCCGGTGCGGTACAAGCGCTCGCCGTCACCGAACGGGCTGGTGACGAAGCGCTCGGCGGTCAGCGCCGGGCGACGGTGGTAACCGCGCGCTAAACCGATGCCGCCCAGGTACAGCTCGCCGACCACACCCACCGGCACCGGCTGCAGCTCGGCGTCGAGCACGTAGGTCTGCAGGTTGGCGATCGGCTGGCCGATTGGCACGCTGTCGCGGCCTTCGTCGCGGCAGGTCCAGTGGGTGACGTCGATGGCCGCTTCGGTCGGGCCATAGAGGTTGTGCAGGCCAGCGCCGGGCAGCTTGGCCAGCACCTGGGTCTGGGCCTCCACCGGCAGTGCCTCGCCGCTGCAGATGATGCGGCGCAGGCCAGTGCAGCTGGCGACCTGCTCGTCGAGCAGGAACATCTGCAGCATCGACGGCACAAAGTGCAAAGTGGTGACCTGGTGGGCGTGGATCAGCTCGACCAGGCGCCGCGGATCACGGTGATCGCCGGGGCCGGCCATGGCCAGGCGGGCGCCGGTCATCAGCGGCCAGAAGAACTCCCAGACCGACACGTCGAAGCTGAACGGCGTTTTTTGCAGCACCGTGTCGCCGGCGCCCAGGCCGTAGGCCTG
>NZ_JBMOWO010000155.1:0-23958 GCF_049310525.1 Pseudomonas sp. GZD-222 | reverse complement strand
ATTCGCTGGAGTGTCTAACAAGACCTTCTGGCAACAGAATTTCTTGACGACCATAGAGCATTGGAACCACCTGATCCCATCCCGAACTCAGCAGTGAAACGATGCATCGCCGATGGTAGTGTGGGGTTTCCCCATGTGAGAGTAGGTCATCGTCAAGATTAAATTCCGAAACCCCTATCTGCGTACGCAGGTAGGGGTTTTGTCTTTGCGGCCGGTGCAGTCATAAAACACCAGACAAAAAAAACCACCCCGCAGGGTGGTTTTGTCATTTCTGATAGCTAATCAGTCGCCGTAATACTCGCAACCACTGGTGCACGTCTCATGGATACGCACCTTGGACAGCTCTGGCAGCAACGGCTTGACCTGGTCCCAGATCCACTTGGCAATCACTTCGCTGGTTGGGTTTTCCAGGCCAGGAATGTCATTCAGGTAGTTGTGGTCCAGCTGTTCATACAGAGGCTTGAAGATCGCCTTGATCTCGGAAAAGTCGCGAATCCAGCCAGTATGCGGGTCCAGCGGGCCGGTCAGGTGCAGGGCAACCTTGAACGAGTGACCGTGCAGACGGCCGCACTTGTGCCCTTCTGGAACGTGCGGCAGGCGGTGTGCCGACTCGAAGGTGAACTCTTTGAAAATTTCCACGATGTCTCAACTCTGAAAGCCAATGCTGATGAGCAGTTTACCAGTATGGTCGTTACAGCGGTTGCAGTTGCGCATGCAGCCTGCCGGTTTCTATCAGCTCGAGCAGTTCGTCGCCCAGGCGCTGGCTTTCGGACATTGCCTTGTGCCAGTAACGCTGACGGCTGCCTGCATCGCCCATGAAGCGTTTGAAGTCGCTGCGGTCTGGCAGTTTGCCGTAGGGCAGGCTAGCCAGGTACTGGGCTGAGGGCGCCAGCAGCAGGACATTGCGCAAGCGTTGAGCATCCCCACGCCGCCAGGGCAGGGCCTTGTCGAACCAGCCTGGGATCACTTTGTCGGTGAAATGCGGGTAGAGCACGATGTCGTCGCCCTGATACGGCAAGTCCAGGTGATAGTCGAGCAGGCCGCCATCCCGGTAAGTGCCCTGGCCAACACCAGGTATATCGCGCACGCCCTCCATTACCATCGGAATTGAGCCGGAGGCGAGCAGGGCATGGCGCAGGTTGGCCACATCCAGCGGAAGACAGCGTGACGGAAAATCGGTCAAAGGCTGTAGCGGCGGGTTGCTGCGCGCATCGTGGAGGATGATCCGCTCGAAGTGACGAGCCAGGCGGGGACGACCGATCAGGTTGTCGGCTATCACCGAAGACAAGCCCATTCCCAACCGTGCGCGATGATCATGTGCCAACAAACCGTGGCTTTTCACCACCATGATATTCAGGCGGTAGTCGGGGCTTTCGAGGATCTGCGCGTCGCGCCCTTGCAGCAGCGCATCGAGCATGCGCTGGCAACTGCGGCTGACCTCGGCCTGGGTCACACCTTTGGCAAAGTCCTGCTCGGTGTAGAGCTGGCCGAGTCGTTGCAGGGCCTCGGCCGGGTTGGGCAGGCAGGCACTGGCGAAGCGCCAGGAACCGATGGAGGCACCGATCAGTGCCCGTTCACGCGGCGCGCCGGGCAACCACTGACCGAACAACGCCAGGTCCAGACCCTGTATACCGAGGGCTTTAGGGCCGCCCGCAGCGCCTGGCAACACACCCACATCGGCAGCCTGCAATCCGCGTTCGCGAATGCGCTGCAAGGCACGGTTGCCGGCCTTGAGTGTCAGGGCCGGGTATTTGATATGGATTGCGCTCATACGGGCCTCGCTGTCTGGAGCCGGCAATTATAAAGAACAGCGGTCCAGTTGTGGGGCAGGGGTGCGCTATCATGTCGCCAGTTGTTTTCAGCTTCAATTAAGTTCGGTTGGTTAATCTAGGCCCCGTAGACACATTATTGATCTCAACGGAGAGACACCATGAAAACTTTGACTGCCCTGTTCGTGACTGCTGCCCTTGCCCTGAGCGCCAATGTTGCACTGGCCAAAGACATCCCTATGCATGAAGTCACCAAGCTGGTTCAGGACAAGACCATCCTGTCCCTGGACGACTTGAACGCCAAAGCATTGGCCAAACATCCAGGTGCCACGATCAAAGAGTCCGAGCTTGAAGATGTGTACGGCCGCCTGGTCTACAAGATCGACCTGCGTGATGCCCAGAACGTCGAGTGGGACGTGGACCTGGACGCCAAGACCGGTGAAATCCTCAAGGACGTTCAGGACAAATAATGAGCTTTTGCACGCGAACAGCACAGACCGTTCTCGTTGCGCTGTTGGCACTGTGTTCGCTGGCATCGGCCCGTGACCTTGATCAGGACGAAGCCCTGCAGCTACGACAGCAGGGCATCATCCTGCCGCTGGAACAGTTGCTCAATGACGCCCTGGGACGCTATCCCGGGGCGAAGTTGCTGGAGGCGGAGCTGGAACACAAGCACGGCCGTTACGAGTACGAAGTCGAGTTGCTGACCCTTGAAGGCGTAGTGCGCGAGATCAAACTCGATGCATCCAATGGAGCCCTGCTCAAAGACGAGGAAGATGATTGATGCGCCTGTTACTGGTCGAAGACAACGTGCCGCTGGCTGATGAATTGATTCAAGGTTTGCAGCGCCAGGGTTATGCGGTCGACTGGCTTGCCGATGGCCGTGACGCGGTCTACCAGGGCAGCAGCGAGCCCTATGACCTGATCATTCTCGACCTTGGCTTGCCGGGGATGCCGGGGCTTGAAGTATTGGCCCAGTGGCGCGCCAGTGGATTGGCCACGCCCGTGCTGATTCTGACCGCGCGCAGTTCATGGGCGGAGCGTATCGAAGGCCTAAAGGCCGGTGCCGACGATTACCTGAGCAAACCCTTTCATCCGGAAGAGTTGTTGCTGCGTGTGCAGTCGTTGCTACGTCGTGCCCGTGGCCTGGCCAACCAGCCGACCCTGGAGGCGGCTGGCCTGCAGCTCGATGAAGGGCGCCAGTGCGTGACCCGCGATGGCGTCGATATCCAGCTCACCGCTGCAGAGTTCCGCCTGTTGCGCTACTTCATGCTGCACCCGCAGCAGATCCTGTCCAAGAGTCATCTGGCCGAACACCTCTATGACGGTGAGACCGAACGTGACTCCAACGTCCTGGAAGTTCACGTCAATCACCTGCGCCGCAAGCTTGGCCGCAGTGTCATCGAGACACGTCGCGGCCAGGGTTACCGCTATGCCGGGAGTGCCGAGTGAAGTCGATCCAGGCGCGTTTGAGTCTTGGCCTGATTGCGGTACTGGTGCTGGTAGGTCTGGCGCTGGCTCAGTTGAGCCTGTGGTTGTTCGAAGTGGGGTTGCAGCGCTACCTGGAGACAGGTTTGCGCAAAGAAAGCGAAAACCTGCTGATCGCGCTGGTCCGTGGGCAATCCGGCCTTGAGCTGGATGAGCGACGTCTTTCGTCGGCCTACCAGCGGCCTTTTTCCGGCTACTATTTCCGCATCGATTTCGACGGGGGCAGTTGGCGTTCCCGTTCGCTTTGGGATCTGGACATGCCCGCGCCGGCAACCAGCGGCCTGCACACGGATCTGAAGCTCGGCCCCGAGAACCAGCAACTGCTGGTGTTGCGCAGCGACTACCGGCGCTTCGGCCAGTCGATTGCAATCAGTGTCGCCCAGGACTACACCCCGGTACGTGACCAGTTCCGCCGTATGCAGCAAATAGGCCTGGGCCTGGGCTTGGTCGCCTTGATCCTGGTGCTGGTCCTGCAGCGCATCACTGTCACCCGTTCATTGCGTCCCCTTGAGCGTGCACGAGAGCAGATCGCCCAGCTTCAGCAGGGCAAGCGTTCGCAACTCGACACCCAGGTACCCATTGAGCTGGAACCCCTGGTCGCGCAGATCAACCACCTGTTGGCGCACACTGAAGACAGTCTGCGCCGCTCGCGCAATGCCTTGGGCAACCTCGGCCATGCCCTGAAAACACCGCTGGCGGTCTTGCTCAGTCTGGCCTCCAGCGAGCGCCTGAAGGATTTGCCCGAGGTACGGACGCAGCTGCGTGAGCAACTGGAGCAGATCCAGCAACGCCTGAGCCGAGAGCTCAATCGCGCGCGTCTGGCCGGTGATGCGTTACCAGGCGCGCAGTTCGACTGCGATGCTGAACTGCCCGGGCTGCTGTCGACCCTGAGCATGATCCACGGCGAAGGGCTGGAGTTGAGCCAGCACGCACCACCCGGGTTACTGTTGCCCTGGGACCGCGAAGACCTGCTCGAGTTACTTGGCAACCTACTGGACAACGCCTGCAAGTGGGCCGACAGCCAGGTGCAACTGAGCATCGAAGAACAGCCGGAGCATTACCGGCTGTTGATCGATGATGACGGCCCCGGCATTCCGCAAGCGGCGCGTGCGCAGGTGCTTGAGCGGGGCACCCGACTCGACGAGCAGGTCAATGGCCATGGCCTGGGACTCGGGATCGTGCGCGACATCGTTGAAGCCTGGGGTGGCCGCATGGCTCTGGAGCAGAGTCCGCTCGAAGGCTTGCGGGTCTGCATCGAGTTGCCACGCAAGCCTGGGCACTAGCAGTCAGAAGTCCACGGTGCCGGAGAACTTCACCAGCCGTGGCTCGCCCTGGGTCAGGTAGCCGCCGTTGGCCGAGGCCCAGTAGTTCTTGTCGCTGATGTTCTCGACGTTCATGCGCAAAGTGATGTCCTTCTCTTGAACCTTGAAGCGGTAACGGGCCCCGGCATCGAAGCGATTCCAGGTGGGCAGGCTGAGGTTGTTGGCCTGGTCTGCATATTGCCCGCCGGTACGTAGCATCCGCGCATTGAGCGCCACGCCGTCGAGTCCTGGCACGTCCCAGTCGACACTGGCGTTGAGCTGGAAGGTCGGGACACCAATGGCATGGTTGCCGTCGTTGGTGCCGTTCTGGGTTTTCTTCAACTCCGAGTCAAGGCGTGTTCCGCCGGCCAGCAGACGCAAGCCCGGCAGGGGTTCGCCAAAGATGCTCAGCTCGATGCCGCGATTCACCTGCTCGCCATCACGTAGATAAAAGCCGGTGTTGCTGTCCAGGTAGCCGTCGCTGGGCTTCTCGATGCGGAACACCGCCAGGTTCGTCCCAAAGGTGCCATGGTCGTATTTGACACCGGCTTCCAGTTGTTTGGTTCGACCCGGCGGGAAGGCTTCACCGCGGTTGATCGCGTTGGCCGAGGCGGTAGGGCCCTTGGACAGGCCTTCGATGCGGTTGGCATACAGCGACACCGATTCAGTCGCCTTGTAGACAATGCCGTAGACCGGCGTGGTGATGCCCTTGTCATAGAGGGCGCTGCGGCTGCCGTCGTTGGCCGGGTTGGCCACGCCACCCGAGGTGGTGCCGTCGTACTTGTAGTTCTCCACCCGCAACTGCTGCCGGCGCAACCCTGCGGTTACCAGCAAGGTGTCATCGAAGAAGCCCAGGGTGTCGGAGAAGGCGATACTGCGGTTGCGGGTCTTGCCGGTTACACCCGGATCACCCAGCTCGCCACCGGTGATGGTCACGTTGCTCGGCTTGGGCAGTGGTGCAGTGTTGTAGATGTTGGTGGGCTGGCCGCGATAGAAGACGTAGGCGTTTTCCTGTTGGGTCCAGATGGTCGAGGCACCCAGGTTGAGCTGGTGGCTGACCGGGCCGGTCTGCAGCTTGCCGTTGAGTCCGCCCATGAACGTGGTGTTGTCTTCGTTGTGCGGAATGAACGAGCCGCCCATGGTCGCCGCGCCTGTCGCGGCGTTGGTCAGGGTCGGGGTGCCGTAGAGTCCGGTTTCGCGAGTGTGCTTGATGCCACCGGCCAGGTAAGCACTCCAGTTGTCGTTCAAGTCCCAGTCGCCGCGGACCATGCCGAAGGTGTCCTCGGTTTCGGTGAAGGTCCAGTCCTGGCCGTAGTTGTGGCTGGCGTCAGGCGCACGCGGGATACCGGTGAGTCCGGCACCGAGCTGCACCGAGTTGCGCAGGTGATTGACGCGTTCTTTCTGGTAACCGAAATCGGTGGAAACGCTGAAGCGATCGCCTTGGTAGTCAAGGCCGGCAACGAACAGTTTGCTGCGCTGATCCTGGTCGTCAACCGCCGTCTCGCCCTCACGCTGGGACAGGTTGAGGCGTGCACCGAAGCGGTTGTCGGCACCAAAGCGCTGACCGATGTCCAGGTGCTCGCCGATGCGGCCATCGGTGGAAATGTCCTGGGTATAGCGGCGGGTCGGAATGTCGCCAGCACGCTTGGGCTGCAGGTTAACGCTGCCACCCAGGCCGCCGCCGGTGGGGCTTACACCATTGATAAAGGCGTTGGGGCCCTTGAACACCTCAACCCGGTCCACCGCATCGGTGGAGATGATCTGGCGCGGCAGTACACCGTAGAGGCCGTTGTAGGAGATATCGTCACCGCTCAGCGGCAGGCCGCGAATCACGAAAACCTGCGACTGGTTGCCAAAGCCGACCGACTGGCGCACTGACGGGTCGTTGAGCAACACGTCGCCGACATCTTCGGCCTGTTGATCCTCGATGAGTTTCGAGGTGTAGCTGGTCATGGTGAAGGGCACATCCATGTTGTCCTGATTGCCCAGCACTCCCATTTGCCCGCCGCGGGCGACCTGGCCACCTGCGTACTCCTCGACCGGCGCGTTGCGCAGGGGCTTGTTGGCCTGGGCGTTGATGGCGGTTGCATCCAGTTCCAGAGCGGCGTCGGCGCCGTGAGCGCCTACACTGGCGGCGCAGCAGACAGCGAGGAGGGTGGGGCGAAAGGGGAGTCGTAAAGCCATGGCGAAGGCCCTGTTAAGTTCAAGTTGGCGCCTTCCTGGCTTTGCGAATAATTCGTAGTCGCAAAGATTAACAGGTGTGTTTGCAAAAGGTTATCATTCAGATACAAAAAATTACCTATTCCTCACATCAGGGTCAGACTCAGCATCACCGGCAAGGTCAGTGCTGCGAGCAAGGTCTGCAAGGCAATGATGTTGGCCATCAATGCTGCGTTGCCGCCCATTTGTCGGGCCATCACATAGGAAGACGACGCGGTGGGCAGGGCCTGGAACAGGATGGCGATGATTGCGGCCTGGCCGCTCAGACCAAGTGCCCGGCACACGCCGAACGTGGTCAATGGCAACACCACGAACTTGAACAACGAGGCTGCCAGTAACGGCCGTTTGCCCAACCCCTGGGCACTGCTCCCCAGAGCCGCGCCGACACATAGCAGGCCCAGGGGCAAAGCGGCCTGACCGAGGGCCTTGATGGTCGGTTCGATGCCTGCCGGTAGCCCCAGGCCGGTGATGCGCAGGGTTATCCCGGCGGCGCAGCCAAGGATCAACGGGTTGCGAACGATGGCCTTGGCCACCGCGCTCGGCGAGCTGTGAGTACCGCTGTAGCGGGCAAAGACCATCACGCACAACACATTCACGGTCGGTACGATAGCCGCATTCGCCACTGCGGCCAGGGCGATCCCGCTGCTGCCATAGATGCCGGCGGCCAGAGTTGCACCAATGTAATTGTTGAAACGTATGCCCCCCTGAAACACCGAGGTAAAACTTGCGCCGTCACCGGCCACTGCGCCTTTGCACAGCATCAGCAACGTCGCCCCGATCACGGTTGAGATCAACAGCACCGTTACCATGTCGAGCACTGGCAGCCCGGTCAGATCAGCCGTGGCCAGGCCGTGCATGAACAAAGCGGGCAGCAACACGAAGTAGCTCAAGCGTTCGGCAGCCGGCCAGAAGTGCTCACCCAGAAAGCCCTGAACCCGAAGCCAGCGGCCCAAGGCAATGAGCAAGGCGATGGGCACGATGGTGGCGAGGATCAGTTGCAGCATCAGGCGGTTTCCCTATCAGTCGGCGCTCCCAAGCGGGATTCGACATCAGGCTAGCCTGAAGCACTGGAAGAAAAAAACGTAGAATTCTCAATCAACCATTGAGGAAAACTTCACGGTTGGCCCAGGGCAGACTTCAACACTGCCGTCAGGTGTCGGCGGCGACTGCTGGCGTGCTCGATCAAGCCAACATGACGCACTCGTTGCGGCTCACCGAAGGGCAGCAAGGTGACATCGGGCAAGTGCTGCAGGTCTTCGTCCGCCAGGGGCACGATGGCCACCCCCAGTCCCATCGAGGCCATGTGCGTCAGTGCTTGCTGGCTGTCCAGCTCCATCTGCTCGCTGACCGGCAGCTGCAGTTTGCGCAGCTCCTGTTCGATGATGCGCCCGGCCCAGGCGCGCTTGTCAAAACGCAGGAAAGGTTGGGTGGCGAGCAGTTCACGCAGGCTGGTGCCGGCAAATGCGGGGCCGGCAACCGCCCAGAAACGGTTCTGGTAGAGCGGGGTAAAGTCCAGGTTGGCCGGATAGGGCGCAACGGGTTCGGTGGTGATCGCGGCATCCAGCTCGCCGTCTTCGACCCGCCGGGCAAGCTCGGCCGACATACCCGACAACACACTGATATGCAGGTGCGGGTGCTCGGCCTTGATGCGTACCAGCGCTGCCGGCAGGCGTCCGGCCAGGGCGGTGTGAATGGCGCCGACTTTCAATCGTCCACTCAAGCCAGGCCCGCTGACCAGGGCATCGGCCATGTCGTCATAGGCGGTCAGGATGCCCTCGGCCCGCTCCAGCACCAGATGCCCGGCCCCGGTCAGGCTGACCTGACGCCGGCTGCGGTCGAACAAGGTGACCTGCAGTTCCTCCTCCAGGCTGCGGATGTGCAGGCTGACGGCAGAAGGCGTCAGGCTCAGCACATCGGCAGCGCGGGCGAAGGTACCGTGACGGGCGATGGTGACCAGGGTGCGCAGGGCTTTGAGTGACACGCGTGGGCTCCGGTTGGGCGGGAGAATGAGCGTGCATCATCGCGTTGATCAGCGTTGATTGAAAGCGCCTGCTTTTGGCTGTCCATAGGCCTGGGTGATGCGGTCAATCACCATTGCCAGCGCCACAATGGCCAGCCCCGCCTCAACACCTTTACCGACATTCAACGTCTGAATCCCCGCCAGCACATCCTCGCCCAAGCCTCGCGCACCAATCATCGAAGCCACCACCACCATCGACAAGGCCATCATCACCGACTGGTTGAGGCCCGCCATGATGCTCGGCATGGCAAGTGGCAGCATGACCCGGCGCAGGCGCTGCCAGCGCCCGGCACCCAGCCCCTGGGCGGCCTGGGTAAGGGAGGGATCGATCTGCGACAGGCCCAGTTCGGTCAGGCGGATCAGCGGCGGCAGGGCGTAGATCAAGGTGGCGAAAATCGCCGGGACCTTACCCAGGCCAAACAGCATCAGCACTGGAATCAGGTAGACGAAGCTGGGCAGCGTTTGCATGACGTCCAGTACCGGCATCATCAACTGGCGCGCCCGCGGGCGGCTGGCCAGCAACACACCGACTGGCACCCCGATCAGGATGCACAGACCGGTGCTCACCAGCACCAGGGCGCAGGTTTGCAGAAGTTTGTCCCACAGGCCGATCACGCCGATAAAAAACAGCAGGCTCGTCAGTACCAGTGCGCGGAGGATGCTGCGGCTGGCATGCCAGGTGAGCAGGGCGACAATCAGCAGCAATAACCACCAGGGGGTTGCCCGCAGCAGGGTTTCCAGGCCGACCAGCAATTGCAACAAACCGTCGGAAACGTTGCGCAAGTGGTCGCCGTAGCTCAGGACCAGCCAATCGACGAAGCGATTGACGCTGTCGGCGAAGGAGAAGTGCAGGGTTTCTGGAAAGCCTCCACTCACAAGCCAGCCTCGACGCGTTTGGCCACGTCGGCGGGTAGCCAAGCTTTCCAGATGGCCGGTTGATCACGCATGAATTTCAACGCGGCATCCTTGGGGGACTCGCGTTTTTCGCTCATTTGCGCCAAGGCTTTGTTCAAGGTATCGATCGGCAAGTCGACCTTGGCGAAAAACTCGACCAGCTCCGGATAGTCTGTGCGAAAAGGCGCGGAGATACCAATCGAAAGCTTTGCGGGCAGAGAACGGGAACCTTGCGGGCTAGGGTTGCTGGCGTCGGTCAGGGTTTGCCACGCCTGTTCGTTGAACGTGGGTTCTTCCAGGCGTACCAGCGAGAAACGCCCCATCAGCGGTGTCGGCGACCAATAATAGAACAGCACCGGTTTACCGCGGCGGATTGCCGAAGTGATTTCGGCATCGAGGGCCGCACCGGAACCACTGCGAAAGTTCACGTAATCGTTAGCCAGGCCATAGGCCTTGAGCTTTTGGCTGTTGACGGTCTCGGAGGTCCAGCCGCTGGGGCTGTTGAGGAAGCGGCCCTTGTCAGGGGTTTCAGGATCCTTGAAGACTTCCTTGTACTGCTTGAGGTCTTCCACTGAACGCAGCTCTGGTGCCAGCGGCTTGATATCGCGACCCGGATCGCCCTTGATCACGTATTCAGGTACATACCAACCTTCATCGGCGTTTTTCACCGTGTCGCCGATAGCGAATACCTGACCGGCCCGTTCGGCCTTGACCCAGGCTGGGCTACGTCCCGCCCATTCTTCGGCGATCACCTGGATGTCGTTGCGCGCCAAAGCAACTTCCATGCTGACGGTGCTGCCGGGGAGGGTGTCGGTTGAGTAGCCGTAACCCTTCTCGACGATAAAACGGAGGATTTCGGTGGTCAGGCTGCCGCTTTCCCAGGTGATGTCACCGAAGTGGATGGGGGTAGCCGGCTCGTTGGCTGCCATGGCGTTGGTGCTGGCCCAGCCCAGGGAGAGCAGTAGGCCGGCCAGCAGCATTGGGATTTTTTTCATCGGGGCCTCGTCGATGCGCCGTTCCTTGGGTTCGGGCAAGTGTAGACGACCCGCTTGCAGCCGTTCCGGCTGGGGCAATGGAAAGGTTTCGGTCTGTGTTGGCGACATGTCCACTGGAAAGATCGGGCGAGGGTGTGCCATAGGGGCGCGAAATGTCGCACAAGGAAGGTGGCTGATGAGTATCGATATAGGTTTTGTTTATTACAGAAATTTCCGTTTCGATGGAGCGTTCCACGTTCGCTGTAGTGGTAACGATCTGGGCAAGGTGAAGGAGATTCGCTATGTACTGGAAAGGACCGGACCGGACGGGGCCGATCATGTGGACGCCATGACCGTGCAATCCATGGCCCAGAGCGGTGCCCTCAGGGATCATGGTTGTCCGGTGACCTTGATGTCTGAACTGACGCCTGGCACCTATCGCATCACCCCGCAGATCAGATTGACGGACAAGGAGATCATCGCCAGAGATCTCCCGGCCGATGCAAGCGGTGTGGAGGTGATGGAACCATTGGTGATGATCATTGAGGAAGGGGAGTCGACCAGAAGCGTGCTCGACAAAGTGCCTCTGCCTGCCTCTGCGGGGCGGCGCAGGCGCGAGGTGCCAGAATTGTCCGAGACTACGGGGCCAGCCGAGGTCCATGATCCGTATGGCGAGCGCCAGCTGCAGCTGCCGGTGTTGGAAAACGGCGAGCGCTTTCCCCCTCTGTTGCTGAAGTTCAAGGCAGGTGGTTTCGAGCGGTTTCTTTTTGATCTTGAACCCGCTTCGAACTCTTTTATCGTGCGCCAATGGCCGAACCTCAAGCAGGTGCTGGAGCCACGGCCGCTGCTGGATGAGCAAGAGCAGCAAGACGAATCGCTAAAGGCGCTGCGGCACTTCTATCTACTCGAGCAGCCCGAAAGCATGTTCAACGACACCTTTGTCGAGTTGATCAAGACGTTGGCACCGCTGAATTATCTCGAGGCTATGCATTTCCTGCTGCCTGAGGTCGAGCCAGGCAACGTGGTGCTTGCTGGTGTTGCGGCTGTCATAGCGACACTGATCACCGGGGCGGCCGTGGTGGCCGGCAATCGGGCCAATGAAGAGGCACAGCCAACCCCCGACTTCGAGGCGTTGCAGACCTATCTGGAGCAGCCGGGCCAGCGCTGGAAGGGCATGAACATCCGCAAGGTCTGGGAGCGGCAGGTCGCAGGCCAAGGAGTCAGGGTGCATTTTTCAGATGGTGGTCTTCACTCCAATCATGAAGATTTGAGGGGTAACCCTGATCTCACGATCATCCAACGTTCGCCTAACAGTGACCCGGACCACGGCACAGCGTCGGTGGGGATACTCCTGGCCCGCGCTAACGGTTTCGGCATGACCGGGGTATGCCATGCCAGTGAGCTGTTTATGTACGACAACAGGGCAACGGATGCGCGAGGGAGCTCTCAGACACTGAAGGATCTGTTGAGGTATGTCCGGCCCGGTGACATCGTTGCGGTCAATCGGCAAACCGCAAACATCAACGTGCTTTCGACTTTCTTGCCCTCCTTGCATGACCAGCTCTGGTGGGCCTCGACCCAGGCGCTGACCCAGCGCGGGGCGGTGGTTGTCAATGCGGCCAGCAATGGGAGTAGCAGGACCGATGCCAACAAGGGGGTCACGGGCGGTTATGGTGTCGATCTTTCACAGTGGCGGTATTTCGAGGACCATGGGGATGCCGATGCCATCCTGATTGGCGCCTGCCAGTCATGGGATGGCAAGCCCCATCAGTACTCGAACTACAGCTATCGGTACCGCATGCTCAATGCGTGGGGGGACAGTGTTGCGACCATGGGTTACGGGGAGCTGCAAGACAAGTCCGGCAATGATCGCGATTACACCGATAACTACGGCGGCACTTCCAGTGCAACACCGCTGGTAACCGGTGCCCTGGCGTTGATCCAGTCCTATGCCATCGAGCACCACCACATCTACCTCAATGCCAACCAGATGCATCTGCTGGTCATGGAGTCGGGTTACCTGGATGCCACGCTGCCCCATACCGATGTCCTGCCCATGGGCGCACGGCCCAATGTGCATGGCGCGTTAGTCCTGCTGGATCGTATTCTCGGAGGTGGCAAGTTTCATCCGGTGAAGGACGAGCTGTAAGGTGTAGTGAGCCTGCCCCGTGGCGCCAGGCAACGGCGCCACGGGCACAGCAGTCAGACGCGGAACTGGTCCATCAGCCCCTGCTGCTGGTTGGCCAGGCTGTTCAGCGACTGGCTGACCCGCGCCGATTCATTGGCCTGGCCGGAGAGCGATTCGGTCACGTCGCGGATGGTCGCTACGTTGTGATTGATCTCCTCGGCCACGGCGCTTTGCTCTTCGGCGGCGCTGGCGATCTGCAGGTTCATGTCGCTGATCACGGTGACCGCTTCGCCAATCTGCTGCAAGGCGGTGACGGCCTGGCTGACCTGATCGACGCTGCCCTGCGCCTGACGGTGGCTGCTGTCCATGGCGCCGACCACTTCGCGGGTACCCGCCTGTAGCTCTTCGATGACCTGACGGGTTTCTTCCACCGACTCCTGGGTGCGGCGGGCCAGGTTGCGCACTTCATCGGCGACCACGGCAAACCCTCGTCCTGCCTCACCCGCGCGGGCGGCTTCGATGGCGGCATTGAGGGCCAGCAGGTTGGTCTGTTCGGCGATGGAACGGATGACTTCCAGCACCGAGCCGATCTTCTCGCTGTTCTCGGCCAGGCCTTCGACCTGCGCCATGGCAGTGCTCATGTCGGCTGCCAGGGTATCGATGCTGGTGGTGGTGCGGTCGATCACGGCCAATCCCTGGCGGGTGGCCTGGTCGGCATCGCGGGCCGCCTGAGCGGCTTGCGCGGCGCTGCGCGCAACGTCCTGGGCAGTGGCGCTCATTTCATGGGACGCGGTGGCAACCTGATCGACCTGGCGGTACTGCTGTTCCATGCCGGCGCTGGTCTGGCTGGCGATCGCCGAGGACTGATCGGCGGTATCGCGGGCGGCCTGGACCGAGCGTTTGACCTCGGCAATGGTCGGCTGCAGCTTGTCCAGAAAACGGTTGAACCAGCCGGCCAGCTCGCCCAGCTCGTCGTGTTTGTCGTAGTTCAGGCGACGAGTGAGGTCGCCTTCGCCGCTGGCGATATCCTTGAGCATGGCGGCAACACCGAGGATCGGCCGGGTCACGCCACGGGCCATCAGCCAGATCAGCAACAGGCCAACGATGGCAGCCAGCGCGCCGAGGCCGAGCTCCATGAGGGTGCCGCTGGTGTTGCTGCGGTCGAGTTCCTGCTTGAGAGCCTCGGCCGGGCCGGTGAGGGCGCTTTCCGGGACGTCAAGCAGTACGCCCCAGTCTTTGCCACCTGGAATCGGAGCAAAGGAGGCCAACACTTTCAGACGCTGTTCATGATGAATGCTGTGCAGTGGTGTGCTGTCGGCCAGCAGGCGAATCAGTTCGGCGCCTTTTTCCGTGTCAACTTGGTCAAGGCGCTGGGCCAGCTTGCTGGCGTCCGGGCTATAGCCAGCCAGCAGCCCTGCAGGGCTGAGAATGCTGACCTGGGTCTGGCCCTGGTAGAGGTTGCGGCTGGCTTGTTGGCTCAGGGCCTGCAGGCTGTTGAGGTTGATATCGATGGACAGGGTGGCAACCACCTTGTCGGCGACCATCAACGGGAACACGATGCTGGTCATCAGCACCTGCTGGCCGTCAATCGCATAGAAGTAGGGTTCGATCACGCAAGTCTTGCGCGTAGTGCGCGGACACACCGACCAGGTGTTGGCCGGTTCGCCGCTAGGGCCGATGCTGGTATCGGCCATGTCCTTTTCCGGCAGGGCCATGGAGGTCAGCTGGCCCGGGGTCGGTTGCGACCAGTACAGGGCAAAGCGGCCCTTTTCGTTGCTGCCCAGTTGCTCCTGGTTGACGAACAGTTCGTCCTTGTTGTCCAGCGCATTGGGTTCGAACACCAGCGACAGGCCGAGCAGGTCCGGGTTGGCCTGCAGGGCGGCGCGCACCTGGCGGGTCAGATCTTCCCGCAGGTCGAAGGCATCGAGAAAGCGCTTTTCCGCCTGCTCTCGCAAGAACAGGACCTGGCGGGAGAAACCGGCACCGTACTGGTAGGCATCCATGAATTGCCGGCGAATGTTCAAGGCCTGGACTTCACCCTGGGATTCGATGCGTCCCTGGGCGGCTTCGGTGAGCATCTGCATGCTGCTGGTCTTGACCAGCTCCGAGCTGTGTCCCATGCGGTACAACGAAAGGCCCACCAGCAGGGTAACGATGCTGGCCAGGCACAAGCCGGCGAGCAGGGTGATTTTCCACTGAATGGAGAGTTGTCTGAACGACATGGCGAAGTCCTTTGATCCAAAAAGATTGAGGCTGCCGACGTTATCGGCGGATACGCCGTTTTCTTTATTCAAACGTTCAATTCAAATGCGTCGTTTTCGGTCATTCCTACGACACCCATCGCCCTCTGAACTTTGACAAGCGCGGGGGCCTGCTTCAGAGTGTGCGCCCTCCATAAAAATACCCGTCGTTCGGCCACTGCTCCCGGGCAGTTTGTCGCCGAATCGGTCGCTTTTTGTCTGGTTTCTAGAGGTCACAGGAATGAATGCAGTAATTGCCGCGGTCGGCATCATGCTGATATTGAGTCTGTCCCGCGTGCATGTGGTGATCGCCCTGATCGTCGGCGCGCTGGCGGGCGGGCTGGTGGGCGGCCTGGGCATCGAAGGCACGCTCAAGGCATTCAATGGTGGGTTGGGCGGTGGTGCCACGGTTGCCTTGTCGTATGCCTTGCTTGGTGCCTTTGCGGTGGCGATTGCCAAGTCCGGCATGGCCCACGCCCTGGCCGATCGCGCTCTGGCGATGGTTGGCCAGCAGGGGCATGCCGACGGCGGCAAGGTCAAATGGTTGCTGATCGGCTTGCTCTTGGTAGTGGCGATTTCCTCGCAGAACATCCTGCCAATCCACATTGCCTTCATTCCGCTGCTGGTGCCGCCGCTGCTCTATGTGCTGACCAAGTTGCAGATCGACCGGCGCCTGGTGGCCTGCGTGATGACCTTTGGCCTGATCACGCCTTACATGTTCCTGCCGGTGGGCTTTGGCAACATCTTCCTCAACGAGATCCTGCTGGCCAACGTCAGCCGTAGCGGGGTGGATGTCAGCGCTGTCAATGTCACTCACGCCATGGCGATTCCGGCCGCGGGCATGCTCTTCGGCCTGCTCATGGCGGTGTTTTTCAGCTACCGGAAAAAACGCGTCTACGACCTGGAAAAAATCGAGCAGGTCGAGCAGGTGGCCGTGCGCTATAACCCGCTGACCCTGCTGGTTGCCGGTGTTGCCATTGGCGCGGCGTTCATCATTCAGCTGTGGCTGGACTCGATGATCATCGGCGCCATGGTCGGTTTTCTGATTTTCTCGGTGTCGGGCATCGTGCGCTGGAAGGACACTGACGACCTGTTTACCGAAGGCATGAAGATGATGGCCATGATCGGCTTCATCATGATTGCCGCCTCCGGCTTTGCCGAGGTGATGAAGGCCACCGGCGAGGTCAAAAGCCTGGTCGAGACCTCGGCCGTGTGGATTGATCACAGCAAGGGCATTGGTGCGCTGCTGATGCTGCTGGTGGGCTTGTTGGTGACCATGGGCATCGGCTCGTCATTCTCCACCGTGCCGATTCTTGCCGCGATCTTCGTGCCGCTGTGCGTGCAGCTGGGCTTTGACCCTGTCGCTACCGTGTGCATCGTCGGTACGGCGGGCGCGCTGGGGGATGCAGGCTCACCGGCTTCCGATTCGACCCTGGGCCCGACCTCGGGCTTGAACGTGGATGGTCAGCATCACCATATCTGGGACACTGTGGTGCCGACGTTCATTCACTACAACCTACCGTTGCTGGCGTTTGGCTGGCTGGCGGCAATGACCCTGTAACGCGCTCGGCAATAAGGGGCTGAGCGCAAGGCTCAACCCCGCGCGGGCGGTGGCGAGATACGATTGAGGAGCATGCTGCCGTCTTTGTTGCGGGTCAGGTAGACCGGCAACACCTTGGGCAAATTGCTCACCAGACGCTTGATCTGACGGGTGTCGTAGATACCGCTGATACGAATGCTGCCAGTACTTTCGTCGGCCAGCTGCAGCGGTTGCTCCAGGTAGCGGTTGATCTGCGGCAGGGCCTGGGCCAGGCTCAGGTTGTCGAGGATCAGCTTGCCATTACGCCAGGCCAGGCTGGTGTCGTGGCCATAGGTCTGGTTCAGGCGTGGCTCGTAGTCGCCAGCCTGGTAGCTTGCCTGCATGCCAGGGCCCAGGCGATAACCACCATCGGTGTCGCGGGCATCGCTGCAGACCAGTACCGAGCCTTCGACCAGGGTCACTTTGACCTGATCTTCATACTTCCACACATTGAACTGGGTGCCGGTTACCCGCGTCTGGCCCTGGGCCGCATGCACTATGAACGGATGCTGGCTGTCATGCCGGACCTTGAAGAACGCTTCGCCTTTTATCAGCGTGACCCGGCGCTGATCCTTGTAATTGGTGAAGCGCAACTCGCTCCCCAGATTCAGCTCGACCTGGCTGCCGTCACTGAGCACTACACGGCTGATGGCGTTGCCGCTTTCCAGGTGCTGGTAGTGATTGGGTAGCCAGCCTTGCTCCCAACCGATCCAGGCACCGACCGGCAAGGCCAGCAGAGCAACGGCGGCGGCCGAGGCATAGTGGCGCCAGGTTTTAGGACGACGCTGGGTGAGGACGATAACCTTGCCGGGGGTGGCGCTACGCGGCAGTTGATCGGCGGTCTGCCATATATCCAGCATGGCCTGGTATTCCTCGGCATGCCGAGGATCGGCGGCCAACCACTGCTCAAACGCCCGACGTTCGTTTGCCGTGCAGTCTTCAGCTTGTAAGCGCAGGCACCAATGCGCGGCGGCATCGGTAATGGCATCGTGTTCGTCGGCGCTGTGGCTGGTGTGGTTCATCAAGGCTCCCGGTTTTGCCTATTCTACCCTTGCAGCGTAGGTGGCGAGAACCCGAGATAATGGCGAATGACTATCAGTTGTAAGATTTTTCACCAAGAAAATGGCTGTAAATGCACGGAGTTCGCAGTCATACCCCGCCTGCAGACGGGGTAAGCTACACAAGCATGTACGACTAACGGTCGCAGTTCATGTTCAGAACTGCTCGGCGGGCAGGGCAAACAGCGAAACACTGCCTGCTCGAATGCTGGCCTGCAGCGACAACGTGCGCGGCAGCAGCCGGGCGAAGAAGAACGCGGCGCTGGCGCGTTTAGCTGAGTAGAAGGCCGGGTCTTGCGCCAAGTTGGCCTCGGCCACGGCATCCATACGCGCCCACATGTAGGCGTAGGCCACGTAGCCAAACAGCTGCAGGTACTCCACCGAGGCGGCGCCCACGGCATTGGCGTCCTCACGGGCTTGTTCACACAGCCACTGGCTGAGGTATTGAAGATCGTCCGTGGCTTTGAGCAGAGGTTCGCGATAGGCCGTGCCGCCCTCACAGAACTGGCGAATTTGCCCGATGAACTCGGCCAGCGCCGTGCCACCGTCCGCCACCACCTTGCGCCCCAGCAGGTCCAGTGCCTGGATTCCGTTGGTGCCTTCGTAGATCTGGGCAATGCGCACATCGCGTACCAGTTGTTCCTGTCCCCATTCGCGGATATAGCCGTGGCCGCCGAACACCTGCTGGCCGAGCACACAGCTTTCCAGGCCATTGTCGGTGAAGCATGCTTTGGCCACCGGCGTCAGCAGGGCGACCTGGCGCTGTGCGAGGTCTCGCTCATCGGTGTTTTGCGCGTACTTGGCGATGTCCAGTTGCTGGCCGACGTAGGTGGCAAAGGCCCGCCCCCCTTCGGTCAGTGCGCGCATGGTCAACAGCATGCGGCGCACATCGGGGTGAACGATGATCGGGTCGGCGACCTTGTCGCGTGCTTGCGCGCCAGTGGCGGCACGGCTTTGCAGGCGGTCCTGGGCATAGCGTGCGGCATTCTGGTAGGAGGCCTCCGCGCAGCCGATGCCCTGGATGCCGATAGACAGGCGCTCATAGTTCATCATCGTGAACATCGCCGCCAGACCGCGGTTCGCCTCGCCAATCAGGTAGCCGGTGGCGCCGTCGAAGTTCATCACGCAGGTGGCCGAAGCCTTGATACCCATCTTGTGCTCAAGCGAGCCGCAGTGCGCCGGGTTGCGTGCACCCAGGCTGCCGTCGGCGTTGACCAGGAACTTGGGTACCAGGAACAGCGAGATACCCTTGGGGCCGGCCGGGGCATCCGGCAGCTTGGCCAGCACCAGGTGGATGATGTTTTCGGTCAGGTCCTGCTCACCGCCGGTAATAAAAATCTTGGTACCGCTGATACGGTAGCTGCCATCCACACTGGGTTCGGCCTTGGTACGGATGATCCCCAGGTCGGTGCCTGCATGCGGTTCGGTCAGGCACATGGTGCCGGCCCATTGGCCGCTGTACAGCGGCGGCAGGTACGTGGCCTTGAGATCAGCGCTGGCGTGGGCGTCGAGCGCCAGGCAGCAGCCGGCACTCAGCGCCGAATACAGGCTGAAGCTGCAGTTGGCGGCATAGAGCATTTCTTCGAACTGCACCGCGAGCATTTTCGGCATGCCCAGGCCACCGTGCTCGGGGTTGCCGGCAAGACCGACCCAACCGCCTTCGCAGTAAGTTTGCCAGGCCTGGGTAAAGCCATCTGGCGTACGCACGTCTCCAGCGTCAAACACCACACCTTGTTCATCGCCACTGCGGTTGAGTGGGGCGATCAACTGGCTGGTGATTTTCGCTGCCTCTTCAAGAATGGCATCGGCAGTGTCGGCGTCCACCCGTTCGGCCAGGGCTGGCAGGCGTGCCCACAGGGCCGGGCCCTGGAACACTTCGTGAAGGACAAAGCGCATGTCGCGCAACGGAGCATTGAATTCAGGCATGCGGATTCTCGCTGTGAAAGGGGTCAGAGCGCTTTGGCCCAGTCGCGCAACAGGTACTTCTGGATCTTGCCGGTGGAGGTTTTCGGCAGCTCGCTGAAGACCACTGTCTTGGGCAGCTTGAAGCCTGCCAGGTGCTCGCGGCAGAAACTGATGATGTCTGCCTCGCGGGTCTGCTCGCAGCCAGCTTTGAGGGTGATGTAAGCGCAGGGGGTTTCACCCCATTTCTCGTCCGGGCGGGCGACGACGGCGGCTTCGAGTACTGCCGGGTGCTTGTACAGGGTGTCTTCGACCTCGATGGTGGAGATGTTCTCGCCACCGGAGATGATGATGTCCTTGAGCCGGTCCTTGATCTCGACATAGCCATCGGCATGCCAGACCGCCAGGTCACCGGTATGGAACCAGCCGCCGCGAAAGGCTTCTGCCGTGGCTTCGGGGTTTTTCAGGTAGCCCTTCATCACTGTATTGCCGCGCATGAAGATTTCACCCAGGGTGTTGCCATCGCGTTGCACCGGTTCCAGGGTTTGCGGGTCGGCAACCATCAGGCCCTCAAGGGTAGGGTAGCGCACGCCCTGGCGAGACTTGATTCGCGCCCGTTCCGCCAGCGGCTGCTCGTCCCATTCCGCGTGCCAGGCACAGACGGTTACCGGGCCATATACCTCTGTCAGACCATAAACATGGGTGACCTTGATGCCCATCTCTTCCACCGCACCAATGACCTTGGCCGGTGGCGCCGCACCGGCGACCATTGCGTTGACCGGGTGGTCGATGGCCGCTTTGGCCGACTCGGGCATGTTGATCAGAGCATTGAGCACGATCGGTGCACCACACAGGTGAGTGACCTGGTGCTCGCGGATCAGGGTGAGAATTCTCTGCGGGTCGACGCGGCGCAGGAACACATGGGTGCCGGCCAGGGCTGTGACGGTCCAGGGGTAGCACCAGCCGTTGCAGTGGAACATCGGCAGGGTCCACAGGTACACCGGGTGATTGCCCATGGCCCAGGTCATCTGGTTGCCAAGGGCGTTGAGATAGGCGCCGCGGTGGTGATAGACCACCCCTTTGGGATTGCCGGTGGTGCCGGAGGTGTAGTTCAGCGAGATGGCCTGCCACTCGTCCTCGGGCCAGTGCCAGGTGAACTGCGGGTCACCTTCAGCAAGAAAGGCCTCGTAGTCCAGATCGCTGACCGCCTGGCCTTCGCCGTATTCCGGGTCGTCGACATCGATCACCAGCGGGGGATATTCCATCAGCGCCAGGGCGCCGCTGATGACCTTGTGAAACTCGCGGTCGGTGATCAGCACCTTGGCTTCACCGTGCTCAAGCATGAAGGCAATGGCTTCGGCGTCCAGGCGAACGTTTAGTGCGTTGAGCACAGCACCAATCATCGGTACGCCGAAGTGCGCTTCGAGCATTGCCGGAATGTTGGGCAGCATCACTGCCACGGTGTCGCCCTGGGTGATGCCGCGGCCGGCCAGGGCACTGGCCAGGCGTCGTGAGCGTTCGTAGGTCTGTTGCCAGTTGCGCCGGATGGCACCATGGATCACTGCGGGGTACTGGCCATAGACGGCTGCCGTACGCTCAATGAAACTCAAGGGGCTCAAGGCCTGGTGATTGACAGGGGCGGGCGCCAGGCCCTGGGAGAAGATCGACATGCGTTGTTCCTGTGCAGGGGGCGCCCGTATGGCGTACTGCAACCCCCGTTGGCTGATTGTTAGCTCTGATCAGGTGTCGTGAAGGGCGAGCCCTTCAGGTGTCATAAGTTTTACGCGTATTTCTATGGTACTTGGAAGATAGACTATAGCAATATGGTAGAAGTACTATATGGTTCCCCAGGCTACTGAATTGAGCTCGTCCATGGTTTCTCTGCTCGCCTGCGACCCACAACCCAGCGTGCTCCTGGATGCAACTGCAGCGGTGCTGGCAGTCAATCCGGCCTTGCAGGTCATGCTTGGCCCCTGGCCCGAGCGTTCGGTCGACTACTGGTTGCCGCGTA
Organism: Pseudomonas sp. GZD-222; assembly: GCF_049310525.1. Lineage (NCBI taxonomy): Bacteria > Pseudomonadati > Pseudomonadota > Gammaproteobacteria > Pseudomonadales > Pseudomonadaceae > Pseudomonas > Pseudomonas sp. GZD-222. Next base: position 2,374 of record NZ_JBMOWO010000155.1, on the reverse strand, counting down.
ACTATCAGGCGTTGGTGCGTGCCTGCCTGAATCAGTCGCGGGCCATCAGTGACGTCGAAGCGGCAGTATCGGGGCAGATCCTGCTCTGGACGTTCATTCCAGACGGCGACTCCAGTCAGGTGCTGGCGCGCTGTCGCGATGCCACGGCTGAACGGGTGGCTGAGCGCGAGGCTAGCCAGGCCCGGCGTCTGTACCGCCTGATTACTGAAAACACTACTGACCTGATCTCCCGCCACAGTCCCGATGGCTGCTTCCTGGATGCCTCCCCGGCGTCCTATCGGCTGCTCGGTTACTGGCCTGAAGAGTTGCGCGGGGTGGCGGTGCAGTCGCTTTTCCATCCTCAGGACCGACAGCAGTCGCTGCAGCAAGCAGCCCAGGCACTGGAGCAGGACGGTTATCAGACCATGACCTGCCGGGTGCGCCACCGCGACGGCCGAGACTTGTGGTTCGAGATTGCCAGCCGGGCGATTCGCGAGACCTATACCGGGGCGGTGGTGGAGATTGTCAGTGTCTCGCGGGACATCACCGTGCGCATCGAGGCGCAGGAAAACCGCCGGCGTCTGGCAGAGGTCGTGGAGGCCAACACGGACCTGGTGCTGTTCACCGATCGTGATGGCCGCCTGAGTTACCTGAACGGCTCGGCGCGGCGTGCCTTGGGCTTGCAGGACGTTGAGCCATTACCCGATTTGCAGGACTTGCTCGACCCAGGGTTACAGCAACAGCTGGAACGCGAAGGTTGGCTGCGTGCCGAGCAAGCGGGGGTCTGGCATGCCGAGACGCGTCTGATTCCCTGGCAGGGAGAGGCGGCCTTTCCGGTGTCGTTGGTGTTGCTGGCTCACCGTGGCAACGGTGGTGAGCGCTATTACTCGCTGGTAGCCCGCGACATGACCGAGCGCGAGCTACGCGAAAGCCAGCAGCGCCGCCATCAGGACGAACTGGCCCACAGCGCCAGACTGATCACCCTGGGCGAATTGGCTTCAGGCATTGCCCACGAGATCAACCAGCCGTTGGCAGCAGTGGTCAATTATGCCGGCGCCAGCCAGCGTTACCTGCAAGCCCTGGATCGCGATCCGCAGGCGGCTACCCGGGTTGCCCAAGGGTTGGCGCGAATCAGCGAGCAGGCAACCCATGCCGCCGAGGTGATCAAGCGCCTGCGTGCATTCCTGCGCAAGGAACCCCGGCGCCTGCAGGCGTTGTCTATTGCCGATGTCGCCGCCGAGGCTGTGCGTTTGTGCGATTGGGAGGCGGCGCGGGACCGGGTGAGCATTGTGCAGCAGATGGCTGATTCGCTGCCTGCGGTGTACGCCGACCGGGTGTTGCTCGAACAGGTCCTGCTCAACCTGTTGCGTAATGCCATTGATGCCAATCGCGAGCAGCATCAGGGGCAGCCGTCACGGATTGAAATCGGCGCGGCACTTGTCGAAGGGCAGGTGCAGATTCAGGTCAGCGACCAGGGGCCAGGTGTGCCAGTGGAACGCCTGGATGGCATCTTCACACCGTTCACGACCAGCAAGCCGGAAGGGCTGGGCCTGGGCTTGAGCATGAGCCGCAGTATTATTGAAGGTTTCGGCGGTACTTTGCAGGCATCACCGGGCGTATCAGGTGGTTTGATCTTGTGTTGCCGGTTGGCGCCGGTGGCAAGTACGGGAACAGAGGACGTGTAATGCAGCAACCCAAAGTCTATGTGGTCGACGATGACCAGGGCATGCTCGACTCGACGGTCTGGCTGCTGGAGTCGGTCGGTATTCAGGCGCTGCCTTTTACCAGCGGCCAGGCGTTTCTTGAGGCCTGTGACGCCCACTTGCCAGCCTGTGTGCTGCTCGATGTGCGCATGCCCGGCATGGGCGGCTTGAGTGTGCAGGAGGCCCTGCGCGGGCGCGGGATTGAGCTGCCGGTGATCTTTCTCAGCGGACATGCCGATGTGCCGATTGTGGTGCGGGCGTTCAAGGCCGGTGCCTGCGACTTCATCGAGAAGCCCTACAACGATCAGCTATTGCTGGATGCTGTCCAGGCGGCGCTCGAACGCTCCTGCCAGGACCTTGCAGGCATCGCTCCACGGTCGAAGGTGCAGGCACGGATCGACAGCCTGACACCGCGTGAGCGTGATGTTTTCGTGCCACTGGTGCAGGGTTTCAGCAATCGCGAGATTGCTGAGCAGCTTGAGGTCAGCGTGAAGACCGTGGACCTGTATCGGGCACGGGTGATGAAGCGGATGGAGGCCGAGCACCTGCCTGCTTTGGTGGGAATGGCGATTGCCTGCGGGGTAATAGAGCCGTTGAATCTGCGCTGAACTCATCGCGGGGCAAGTCGAGTCGTCGCACCGCCGCTCCCGCCGGAAAATAGACTCTAGAGATCGGAAGAGCACACGTCTGAA
>NZ_JBMOWO010000154.1:0-24983 GCF_049310525.1 Pseudomonas sp. GZD-222 | reverse complement strand
CCCCGCGATTGGTCAGTCAGCCAAGCGCCAGGTGGTGGCACCCTTGCTGTCTTCCAGCACCACACCCATGGCGGTGATCTGGTCGCGGATGCGATCCGACTCTGCCCAGTTCTTGTCCGCACGCGCTTGCAGGCGCGCCTGGATCAAGGCCTCGACTTCAGCCGCATCGACCTTGCCTTCGGCACCAGCACGCAGGAAGTCGTCAGCATCCAGCTGCAGCACACCGAGCAGGTCACCCAGCTGACGCAGACGACCGGCCAGGCCAGCCGCTGCCTCTGGATCACTTTCGCGCAGACGGTTGATCTCGCGCACCAGGTCGAACAGCACCGCGCAGGCTTCAGGCGTGCCGAAGTCGTCGTTCATCGCCAGGGTGAAGCGATCGACATAAGTCTCGCCACCCTTGGCCTCGACCCGCGGCAAACCGCGCAGGGCGTGGTAGAAACGCTCCAGCGCACCCTTGGACTCACGCAGGCTGTCTTCGGAGTAGTTGATCGAGCTGCGGTAGTGGCTCGACACCAGCAGGTAGCGAACCACCTCCGGGTGATACTTGTCGAGCACGTCGCGGATGGTGAAGAAGTTGTTCAAGGACTTGGACATCTTCTCGCCATTGATGCGAATCATGCCGCAGTGCATCCACGAGTTGGCGTACTGCTTGCCGGTGGCGGCCTCGCTCTGGGCGATTTCGTTCTCGTGGTGCGGGAACTCCAGGTCGTTACCACCGCCGTGGATGTCGAAGCTTTCGCCCAGGCAGCAGGTGGACATCACCGAGCACTCGATGTGCCAGCCCGGACGACCCGCGCCCCACGGCGACTCCCAGCTCGGCTCACCCGGCTTGACGCCCTTCCAGAGGACGAAGTCGAGTGGATCCTGCTTGGCTTCGTCGACCTCGATCCGCGCACCGATGCGCAGGTCTTCGATCTTCTTGCGCGACAGCTTGCCGTAGCCGACGAACTTGCCGACCCGGTAGTACACGTCGCCATTACCCGGCGCGTAGGCGTAGCCCTTGTCGATCAGGGTCTGGATCATCGCGTGCATGCCGGCGATATGGTCGGTGGCACGCGGCTCCTGATCCGGCGGCAGGATGTTCAGACGGCGCTCGTCTTCGTGCATCGCGTCGATCATGCGGGCGGTCAGCGCGTCGAACGACTCGCCGTTTTCGTTGGCCCGGTTGATGATCTTGTCATCGATGTCGGTGATGTTGCGCACGTAGGTCAGATCGTAGCCGCTGTAACGCAGCCAGCGGGTGACCAGGTCGAAGGCAACCATGCTGCGGCCGTGGCCCAGGTGACAGAAGTCGTACACGGTCATGCCGCAGACGTACATGCGCACCTTGTTGCCTTCGAGCGGTTTGAAAACTTCCTTGGTCTTGCTAAGCGTATTGTAAATGGTAAGCACGAGCGTTCCTCAGCTGCCCCACGAATCGCGCAGGGTCACAGTCCGGTTGAATACCGGGCGACCCGGCTGGGAGTCTTTCAGGTCGGCGCAGAAGTAACCTTCGCGCTCGAACTGGAAGCGGTCTTCTGGCTGGGCCTGGCCCAGGGAAGGTTCCGCACGACAACCAGTGAGTACCTGCAGCGAATCGGGATTGATATTGTCGAGGAAGCTGCCGCCATCGTCGGTCTTCTCGGGGTTGGCCGAGCGGAACAGGCGGTCGTACAGACGCACTTCGCACTCGACGCTGGCCGCGGCCGGCACCCAGTGGATCACGCCCTTGACCTTGCGACCCTCAGGGTTCTTGCCCAGGGTGTCCGGGTCGTAGGAGCAACGCAGTTCGACGATGTTGCCGTCGGCGTCCTTGATCGCTTCGTCAGCGCGGATCACGTAGCTGCCGCGCAGGCGCACTTCACCGGCCGGCTCCAGGCGCTTGTAGCCTTTTGGCGGCTCTTCCATGAAGTCGTCGCGATCGATGTAGATTTCGCGCTCGAACGGCAGCGCGCGCATGCCCATGTCTTCTTTCGGGTGGCGAGGCAGTTCGAGGTTCTCGACCTGGCCTTGCGGGTAATTGGTGATGACCACTTTCAACGGACGCAGCACGCACATGGCACGTGGCGCGGTGCGATCGAGGTCGTCACGGATGCTGAACTCGAGCATCGACATGTCGACCACGCCGTCGGAACGGTTGGTGCCGATCATTTCGCAGAAATTGCGGATCGAGGCCGGGGTGTAGCCGCGGCGACGGAAGCCGGAAAGGGTCGACATGCGTGGGTCGTCCCAGCCGTTGACGTGCTGCTCGTCGACCAGTTGCTTGAGCTTGCGCTTGCTGGTGATGGTGTAGTTCAGGTTCAGGCGGCTGAACTCGTACTGACGCGGCTTGGCCGGCACCGGCAGGTGCTCCAGGAACCACTCGTAGAGCGGACGGTGGCCTTCGAACTCCAGGGTGCAGATGGAGTGGGTGATGCCTTCGATGGCATCCGACTGACCGTGGGTGAAGTCGTAGTTGGGGTAGATGCACCACTTGTCGCCGGTCTGGTGGTGATGGGCATGGCGGATGCGGTAGAGGATCGGGTCGCGCAGGTTCATGTTCGGCGAGGCCATGTCGATCTTGGCCCGCAGTACACGCTCACCGTCCTTGAACTCGCCAGCCTTCATACGGGCGAACAGGTCGAGGTTGTCTTCGACGCTGCGCTCGCGGAACGGGCTGTTCTTGCCTGGCTCGGTCAGGTTGCCACGGTATTCCTTGGCCTGCTCCGGGGTCAGGTCGCAGACATAGGCATTGCCCGATTTGATCAGGTCCACGGCCCAGTCGTGCAACTGGTCGAAGTATTCGGAGGCGTAGCGCACCGGGCCGGTCCACTGGAAGCCCAGCCACTGCACATCGCTCTGGATGGCGTCGATGTACTCCTGGTCCTCTTTGGCCGGGTTGGTGTCATCGAAACGCAGGTGACAGGCTCCACCGAATTCCTGGGCCAGGCCGAAGTTCACGCAGATCGACTTGGCATGGCCGATGTGCAGGTAACCATTGGGCTCTGGCGGGAAACGGGTGACGATGCTGCTGTGCTTGCCCGAGTCCAGGTCGGCCTGCACGATCGGGCGCAGGAAGTTCGCAGGGACGGCGGGAGCGCCTTTGGCAGCGGCGTTGGGAGCGGTGTCGGCAGTGGGCTTGCTCATAGGATCCTTGAAATACGGGTGCACGGCCTGGGTAGGCCGACTGAATCAAAGCGCTTATCATAGCCGAAGCGGTCGAGCTGCCGACAGCGTCCGGCCGACAAACTGGCCCTATATTCGGTACTGGCAGCAAAAAAACTGCCGCAAGCCACGTATCGCGGGCTGTAGACTGTGCGTCAGGTTTGTATCGCGATCCTGCGCGACCCTATTTCAAATGCCTTGAAAGAGCGAATTTCAGCATGTCCAAAGTCAAACTGAGCACCAATCACGGCGACATCGTCATCGAACTGAATGCCGAAAAAGCCCCGATCACCGTGGCCAACTTCATCGAATACGTGAACGCCGGCCACTACAGCAACACTGTTTTCCACCGCGTCATCGGCAACTTCATGATCCAGGGCGGCGGTTTCGAGCCAGGCATGAAAGAGAAGAAAGACAAGCGCCCAAGCATCCAGAACGAAGCTGACAACGGCCTGAGCAACGACAAGTACACCATCGCCATGGCCCGCACCATGGAGCCGCATTCGGCGTCGGCGCAGTTCTTCATCAACGTCACCGACAACAGCTTCCTCAACCACAGCGGCAAGAACGTTCAGGGCTGGGGCTACGCGGTATTCGGTAAAGTTACCGAAGGCACCGACGTTGTCGACAAGATCAAAACCGTTGCCACCGGTTCCAAGTCTGGCCACCAGGACGTACCGGTTGATGACGTGATCATCGAGAAAGCCGAGATCATTGAGTGATACTGCTGATCTCTGATCTGCACCTGCAAGAAGAACGCCCGGACATTACCCGGGCGTTTCTTGATCTGCTCGACGGTCGTGCGCGCCACGCCGAGGCGCTGTACATCCTTGGCGACTTTTTCGAGGCCTGGATCGGCGACGACGCCATGACGCCGTTCCAGACCACGATCTGCCAGGCCCTGCGTGCCTTGAGCGACAGCGGCACGCAGGTCTACCTGATGCATGGCAACCGCGACTTCCTGATCGGCGAAGCCTTTTGCAAGGCTGCCGATTGTACCCTGCTGAACGATCCCTGTGTCGTTGAGCTGGGTGGTGAGCCGGTGCTGCTGATGCACGGCGACAGCTTGTGCACCCTGGACCTGGCCTACATGAAAATGCGCCGCTACCTGCGCAATCCTGTAAGCCTGTGGATCCTCCGCCATCTACCGCTGAGCACCCGCCAGAAACTGGCGCGTAAACTGCGCAGCGAAAGCAAGGCGCAGACGCGGATGAAGGCCAACGACATTGTCGACGTGACGCCGGAAGAAGTACCGCGAGTCATGGCGCAGTTTGGCGTGCGCACCCTGGTGCATGGCCATACCCATCGCCCGGCGATTCACAAACTGATGGTCGATGAGCAACCGGCGCGGCGTATCGTGCTGGGTGACTGGGATCGCCAGGGTTGGGCGTTGCAGGTGGATGAGCAAGGGTTTCAGTTGCAGCCCTTTGCTTTTCCTTGAGACCTGATCGCGGGGCAAGCCCGCTCCCACCCGTGGGAGCGGCGGTGCGGCGACCCGACTTGCCCCGCGATCGCTCAATGCCCCGCCGACGCAGGCCCCGCTTTAGCCGCGAACGGCGGCTTGGCCAGCCACACCAATAGAATCAATCCGGCAAACACCCAGCCCATCAGGGTGAAGTAATCCACCGTCGACATCATGTACGCCTGACTGCTGAGCATGCGCTCCAGCTGCGCGTAAGACTGCCCGTTCGCACCGCCCAGGTGATTCAGCGCCTCTCGGGTGGCAGGTTCATAGGTACTGATGCTTTCACTGAGATAAGCATGATGCTGGTCCGCCCGGCGAATCCAGATCCAGGTGGTCAACGAGGCGGCAAAGCTACCGCCCAGGGTCCGCAGGAAAGTGGCCAGGCCCGAACCGTCGGCAATCTGATGCGGCGGCAGGTCCGAGAGCAGGATGCTCAAGGTCGGCATGAAGAACAGTGCCACACCGATGCCCATGAACAGCTGCACCAGGGCAATGTGCTGGAAGTCCACTTCATTGGTGAACCCGGCACGCATGAAGCAACTGGTGCCGATCGCCAGGAACGCCAGTCCGGCCAATACACGCAGGTCGAACTTGTGCGCGTACTTGCCGACAAACGGCGACATCAGCACCGGCAGCAAACCGATCGGCGCCACTGCCAGTCCGGCCCAGGTGGCGGTATAGCCCATCTGGGTCTGCAACCACTGCGGCAGGATCAGGTTGATGCCGAAAAAGCCCGCGTAGCCACCCACCAGAACAATGGTGCCGATGCGAAAGTTACGGTGCACGAACAACCGCAGGTTGACCACCGGATGCTTGTCGGTCAGTTCCCAGATAATGAAGATCGCCAGGAACACCACCGAGATCAGGCTGCCGGTCACGATGAAACCCGACTCGAACCAGTCCAGGTCATTGCCCTTGTCGAGCACGATCTGCAAGGCTCCGACCCCGATGATCAGGGTCAACAGGCCGATGTAGTCCATGGGCTGACGCTGGGTGCTGACCGGGCGTGTGCGCATTTGCTGGCGCACCACCGCCGCAGCAAACAGACCGATGGGCACGTTGATGAAGAAAATCCACGGCCAGCTGTAACTGTCGGTGATCCAGCCGCCGAGGATCGGCCCGGCAATCGGTGCCACCACCGTGACCATGGCCAGCAAGGCCAGCGCCATACCGCGTTTGGCCGGCGGATACACGGCAATCAACAGGGTCTGAGTCATCGGGTACAGGGGGCCGGCAACGATGCCCTGGAGGACCCTGAAGCCCACCAGTTCCGGCATCGATCGGGCGATACCGCAGAGGAACGAGGCCAGCACGAACAGCAGCGTGGCCCAGATGAACAGCTTCACCTCGCCAAAGCGCCGGCTCAGCCAGCCGGTCAGCGGCAAGGCAATGGCATTGCTCACCGCGAACGAGGTGATGACCCAGGTACCCTGCTCCGAACTGACACCCAGGTTGCCGGAAATGGTCGGCAAGGCGACGTTGGCAATGGTGGTGTCGAGCACCTGCATGAAGGTCGCCAACGACAACCCGATCGTGGCCAGCAGCAGGCTCGGCGGGCTGAATGAAGCGTTGTTGCTCATCGCAGCGCCGTCTTGCTGGAACCTTCACTGTTGGCATGGATCAACCGGGCGATCATGGCATCGGCCTCGACCAGTTGCCGGTCATACACCTGGGTGGTGAACGATGCCTTCTTCGCAGGCAATTGGGCCAACACCGGGCCACTTTGATCATGCAGATCAACCGTCACCAGGGTCGACAGGCCGATACGCAGCGGGTGGGCCGCCAGTTGCTCGGCATTGATATGAATACGCACCGGCACCCGCTGGACGATCTTGATCCAGTTGCCGGTGGCGTTTTGCGCCGGCAACAAAGCGAACGCACTGCCGGTGCCCGCACCGAGGCTGTCGATGGTGCCACTGTACTTGACCTCGCTGCCGTACAGATCGGCGACAATGTCTACCGGTTGACCGATGCGCATGTTGCGCAACTGGGTTTCCTTGAAGTTGGCGTCGATCCATAGCTGATCGAGCGGAATCACTGCCATGGTCGCAGTCCCCGGCTCCAGGCGCTGGCCCAATTGCACGGTGCGTTTGGCCACATAGCCGGTGACGGGAGCTACCAGGGTGGTGCGCGCCGCAGCCAGGTAAGCCTGGCGCAGGTCGGCAGCCGCCGCCATGACTTGCGGATGAGAGGAGACCACGGTGTCATCAACCAGTGCCGAGGTGGTGTTGAGCTGTTGTTTGGCATTAATAAGCGCGCTTTGCGCGGAAGCCAGGTCGTCACGGGCGTGGGACAGCTCCTCCAGCGAAATAGCCCCGCCAGCGACCAGGGTCTTGCGCCGAGTGTAGTTTTCCTGGGCCTTGGTCTGCTCGGCCTGACGCGCCGCCACCTGGGCCTTCATGCCGTCGACATTGCTGTACAACCCGCGCACCTGACGTACCGCACGGGCCAACTGCGCCTGGGCGGCCTGCAGACCTACCTCGGCATCGCTGGGGTCGAACTCGATTAGTACTTGCCCGGCATGCACCAGGTCACCGTCGTCGACTCCGATACTGACCACGGTCCCGGTGACCAATGGCGTGATTTCCACCACGTTACCGTTGACGTAGGCGTCGTCGGTCTCTTCGTTCCAGCGCCCGTACAGCTCATGCCAGGCCCACACGGTACCGCCGCCGAGGACGATCAGCAGGGCCAGGCAGAGTAGCCAGGTTTTGCGTTTACGGCTGTTGTTGAGGTCTTGCGCCGTGTTGGCGCTGTCGGTCTCGGCGTTCATTTTGCACCTACGCGCAGGGCTGTCAGGGTGTCGCCCGCAGCGAGCAGGACCTTGCTCAGCAGGCTTTCCAGGGTCGCCAGTTCATCCGCGGCGAGCACACCGACCAATTCGTTCATCGCCGCAGCGCCGATCTGCGGCAACTGGTCGGCGAGCTTCTGCCCCTCCTCGCTCAACGCCAGACGCACCTGACGGCGATCATCCGGGCAGCGCCGGCGCAGGATCAGGTCTTTTTGCTCGAGGCGATCGAGCATGCGTGTCATCGAGCCGCTGTCCAGCGACAGGTAACGGCAGAGTTCGGCAGGCGTATCGACCCCGTACTGAGCAACGATGATCAGCACCTTGAACTGCGCGGCAGTAACGCCGAAGTCCTGCAGGTGGCTGTCGAGAATGCGGTCTTTGACCAGCGCGGCACGGCCCAGGAGCATGCCGATGGTGCAGGTCTGAAAGTTTTCGGGGGTGAAGTGTTGCATCGAGGCGATACCTGCTTAGGCAGTTAGTAACATAATGTTACTGCCTAGACAGCTAACGTCAAGCCATTAATTAGCTTGCTTGCTATTTGGCTGGAGAGACCTATCGCGGGGCAAGCCCGCTCCCACACCACCGGTGGGAGCGGGCTTGCCCCGCGAAAAATCAGGCAGGAATGCCGCTATGAAAGCGGAACTCTTCATCCGGGGTGCTGATCAGTTCAGCCTCGACCGCCCTGACTTTCTCCACCACCCGCTCGATATCAGCCGCTTCACCGTACTGATGAGCCAGCTTCAGGTAACCCTGATAGTGCCGGGCCTCGCTGTTGAGCAGGCCGTGATAGAACTTGCCCAGTTCTTCGTCCAGATGTGGCACCAGTGCGGCAAAACGTTCGCAGCTACGGGCCTCGATAAAGGCGCCGACCACCAGGGTGTCGACCAGCTTCACCGGCTCATGGGTACGCACCACCCGGCGCAGGCCCGAGGCATAGCGCCCGGCCGACAAAGGGCGCAAGCCGATCTTGCGCCGCTTCATCAGGCGCAGCACCTGCTCGTGGTGCACCAGCTCTTCACGGGCCAGGCGCGACATCATGTTGATCAGGTCCAGGTGCGTGTTGTACTTGGCCATCAGGCTCAGTGCAGTACTGGCCGCCTTGAACTCGCAGTTCTTGTGGTCGATCAACAGGGTTTCCTGGTCGGCAAGCGCCGCCTGGACCCAGGCATCGGGAGTACGGCAGCCAAGGAAAGCTTCGATTTCGGGAATAAGGTGCATAGGCTCACAAACAGGCAGGGCAAACGGCAAGACCGGCGATTATACCGGCAGCGGCGGCGATCACCAGTGAACTATGCTTGATACATATCAACGCCCATTGCACTTGGCGCCGACTATAGTCAGTCATCGGTCGCCAAATCTGAAGGGAGTTCACGCTCATGCAAGAAGTACGCAGCATCCTGGTGGTACTCGACCCCGAACACGCCCACAGCCGCGCCCTGACCCGGGCCAAACTGATCGCCGGCGCCACCGGCGCACGCCTGCACTTGTTGATGCCCGACAAGAATCACGACCATAGCGCCCTGCTCAGCCTGCTCAGCAGCCAGTTGCACGACGACGGCTTCGACAATGTGACCCATGAAGAGGCCTGGCACGGCAGCCTGCACGAATCGATCATTGCCGTGCAGCAAGGCGAAGGCTGCGACCTGGTGATCAAGGAGCACCGGCCGGACAACCCGCTGAAGAAGGCCCTGCTCACTCCGTCCGACTGGAAACTGCTGCGTCAGTGCCCGTGCGCGGTATTGATGGTCAAGAGCGAACGGCCTTGGGCCGGTGGAGTGATTCTCGCCGCAGTGGATGTCGGCAACCATGACGAGGCGCATCGGTTGCTGCACAAGAACATCATCGACCACGGTTACGAGATCGCCAACCTGGCCAAGGGCAACCTGCACGTGATCAGCGCCCATCCGTCACCGATGCTGTCGGCGGCCGATCCGGTGTATCAACTGAAGGAAACCATCGAGCAGCGCTACCGCGAGGAATGCGCAGCGTTCCAGGCCGAGTTCGATATCAAGGACGATCGCCTGCACGTCGCCGAAGGCCCGGCCGATGTGCTGATCCCCTACACCGCCAACAAATACGATGCGGTGGTGACGGTGATCGGCACCGTGGCCCGCACCGGGATTTCCGGGGCGTTGATCGGCAACACCGCCGAGGTGGTGCTCGATTCACTGGAATGCGATGTGCTGGTGCTCAAGACTGAAGAAGTGAAGGTGCACCTGACCGAGCTGGCGCAAGGCTGACGAACTGATCGCGGGGCAAGCCCGCTCCCACCAGTGCAAATCCCGGTGGGAGCGGGCTTGCCCCGCGATGGCTTCAACCCAAAGCATCCTTGAGAAACCCCGGCGCGATGTAGCGCTGATAGTGGGCTTCGGACAGCAAGAAGAATTCCCGATCAATGGCGTCGCGCAACTCGGGCAATTCCCAGTCGCGAAACTCCGGCAACAGCACCATCCCGTACGCCTCAAGTTCACGGATCACCCGCGCCCCGCGGGCGATCAGCTGGTAGGCCCAGCAATACTCGGACTGGTGCGGCACGAAGCGGATCTTGCGCTGCTCCAGTTGCAGGCGCAGGCGCGTGGCATCAAAGACTTCAAGTTTGGCCACCATGACCTGCACCAGCAATTGCTCGAGGCGCAGCCAGACCGCACGCTTTTCATCTTCGTTGTAGCCGTTCCAGTTGATCACTTCATGGTGAAAACGCTTGCAGCCACGGCACACCAGATCCCCGTAAACCGTGGAACAGAGGCCGACACAAGGCGTTTTAATTGACTGATTGGACATGAAAAAATCGATAGCTGGGCGGTGGAACAGACTGCCATGTTAGCCCTTTGTCTAACGGGGGTCACCCGCTAAAGTCGTCGAGCCCGCCTTACCTTTATCGAGTTTTTACCGTAGAATCATCCGGCCTTTTTAAGGCAGCAATGTCCGTTAGAAGCTGTTTTCAAAGCGTCACGAGCACAGTTGATCCGGTAGAACGGCGTTGGCCCGGGATATACGTCTGATCGCATATCCCGCGCCAGCCCTCATCAGCCTCCGTTCTACAGGCGTAAAACTTTGAAAGCAGCTTCTGTAAGGATTTCCTGCAACCCTGGCTACGCGGCCCAAGAAGCCGTATTGCGCACGGGTGCCGGACTTTCTGGATGAGCGTCCCGGACACCCATTTGGGACCACTGATGAGGGTAATAACTGTGCTTGAAGCCTACCGCAAACACATCGAAGAGCGTGCCGCCCAGGGTATCGTGCCCCAGCCGCTTAACGCCGAACAAACCGCAGGCCTGGTCGAGCTGCTGAAGAATCCCCCTGCTGGCGAAGAAGCAGTCCTCGTCGACCTGATCACCAACCGCGTTCCACCAGGAGTGGACGAAGCCGCCTACGTCAAGGCCGGTTTCCTCTCTGCCCTGGCCAAAGGCGAAGCCACTTCCCCGCTGATCGACAAAAAGCGCGCGGTAGAGCTGCTGGGCACCATGCAGGGCGGCTACAACATCGCCACCATGGTCGAGCTGCTGGACGACGCCGAGCTGGCCGCCGTTGCCGCCGAGCAACTGAAGCACACCCTGCTGATGTTCGACGCCTTCCACGACGTCGCCGAGAAAGCCAAGGCCGGTAACGCCCACGCCAAGGCCGTACTGGATTCCTGGGCCGCCGGTGAATGGTTCACCGCCCGCCCGGCCATCGAACAGAAGTACAGCCTGACCGTGTTCAAGGTTCCAGGCGAAACCAACACCGACGACCTGTCCCCTGCCCCGGACGCCTGGTCGCGCCCTGACATCCCGCTGCACGCCCTGGCCATGCTGAAAATGGCCCGTGACGGCATCGTGCCTGAGCAACCAGGCGCCATCGGCCCGCTCAAGCAGATCGAAGAAGTCAAAGCCAAAGGCTTCCCGGTCGCCTACGTCGGTGACGTGGTTGGTACCGGTTCCTCGCGTAAATCCGCCACCAACTCGGTGCTGTGGTTCTTCGGCGACGACATCCCATATGTACCGAACAAGCGCGCTGGCGGCTTCTGCTTCGGCACCAAGATCGCCCCGATCTTCTACAACACCATGGAAGACGCCGGCGCCCTGCCGATCGAATTCGACTGCACCAACCTGGGCATGGGCGACGTCATCGACGTGTACCCGTACGCCGGTAAAGTCTGCAAACACGGCACCGACGAAGTCATCACCACCTTCGAACTGAAGACCCCGGTGCTGCTCGACGAAGTCCGCGCTGGCGGCCGTATCCCGCTGATCGTCGGCCGTGGCCTGACCGAGAAGGCCCGCGCTGAACTGGGTCTGGGCCCAACCGACCTGTTCAAGCTGCCTGAAGCCCCGGTCGACACCGGCAAAGGCTACAGCCTGGCACAGAAAATGGTCGGTAAAGCCTGCGGCGTGACTGGCGTTCGTCCAGGCACCTACTGCGAGCCGAAGATGACCACCGTCGGCTCCCAGGACACCACTGGCCCGATGACCCGTGACGAGCTGAAAGACCTGGCATGCCTGGGCTTCTCCGCTGACCTGGTCATGCAGTCGTTCTGCCACACCGCGGCCTATCCGAAGCCAATCGACGTCACCACCCACCACACCCTGCCGGATTTCATCCGCACCCGTGGCGGCGTGTCCCTGCGTCCAGGCGACGGCATCATCCACAGCTGGCTGAACCGCATGCTGCTGCCGGACACCGTCGGTACCGGTGGTGACTCACACACCCGCTTCCCGATCGGCATCTCGTTCCCGGCCGGTTCCGGCCTGGTTGCCTTCGCCGCTGCCACCGGCGTTATGCCGCTGGACATGCCGGAGTCGGTACTGGTGCGCTTCAAGGGCAAGCTGCAACCGGGCATCACCCTGCGTGACCTGGTCCATGCAATCCCTTACTACGCCATCCAGAAGGGCCTGCTGACCGTTGAGAAGAAAGGCAAGATCAACGCCTTCTCCGGCCGCATCCTGGAAATCGAAGGCCTCGACGAACTGACCGTCGAGCAAGCGTTCGAACTTTCCGACGCCTCGGCTGAGCGCTCCGCTGCCGGCTGCTCGATCAAGCTGCCTGAGAAGGCCATTGCCGAGTACCTGCAGTCGAACATCACCCTGCTGCGCTGGATGATCAGCGAAGGCTACGGCGACGCCCGTACCCTGGAGCGTCGCGCCCAGGCAATGGAAGCCTGGCTGGCCAACCCGGTACTGCTGGAAGCCGACGCCGACGCCGAATACGCCGAGATCATCGAGATCGACCTGGCCGACGTCAAAGAGCCTGTGCTCTGCGCGCCGAACGACCCGGACGACGCGCGCCTGCTGTCGACCGTTCAGGGCGAGAAGATCGACGAAGTGTTCATCGGTTCGTGCATGACCAACATCGGTCACTTCCGCGCTGCCGGCAAGTTGCTGGAAAAGGTCAAGGGTGGCATCCCTACCCGTCTGTGGCTGGCTCCGCCAACCAAGATGGACGCTCACCAACTGACCGAAGAAGGCTACTACGGCATCTACGGCAAAGCCGGTGCGCGCATGGAAATGCCAGGCTGCTCGCTGTGCATGGGTAACCAGGCACGTGTGCAGACCGGTTCGACCGTGGTGTCGACCTCGACCCGTAACTTCCCGAACCGCCTGGGCGACGCCACTAACGTCTACCTGGCCTCGGCCGAGCTGGCTGCTGTTGCCTCGATCCTGGGCAAGCTGCCAACCGTCGAAGAGTACATGGAGTACGCGAAAAACATCGACAGCATGGCTGCCGACGTTTACCGCTACCTGAGCTTCGACCAGATCGCCGAGTTCCGTGAAGCTGCTGCGAGCGCCAATATCCCGGTTGTTCAAGCGTAAGCTGACTTAGCGTCAAAAAACCCCGCCAATTGGCGGGGTTTTTTATTGTTCTATGGGAGCTCCCACAGTTCCCTCAGATCACAAAGAGATCGACAAACCGATGCACCGCC
Source organism: Pseudomonas sp. GZD-222 (assembly GCF_049310525.1). Classification (NCBI taxonomy): domain Bacteria; kingdom Pseudomonadati; phylum Pseudomonadota; class Gammaproteobacteria; order Pseudomonadales; family Pseudomonadaceae; genus Pseudomonas; species Pseudomonas sp. GZD-222. Next base: position 11,702 of record NZ_JBMOWO010000154.1, on the reverse strand, counting down.
GTCGCCTCAAGCGCCGCCTGATCCTTGCACAAGGCAAAGATCTCGCTCACCCGCTGACCGGCAAAACGCGTCGCCAGGTTGGCCTTGAACTTCTCTTCCAGCAACGGAATGCCCTCGGCGCGACGCCGGCGATGACCAATCGGGTACTCCACCACCACCTGCTCAGTGCTTGACCCATCATTGAAAAACACCTGCACGGCATTGGCGATCGAGCGCTTGTCGGCTTCCAGGTATTCGCGGGTAAAACGCGGGTCTTCGACGATTTCCATCTTCTCGCGCAAGCGGTCGATGATCGGGTGGCCGGCGTGGAACTCATCTTCATATTGCTCGGCCACCAGATTGCCGAAGATCAGCGGCACAGCGGTCATGTACTGGATGCAGTGATCGCGATCGGCAGCGTTGGCCAGCTTGCCGACCTTGGAGATGATGCGGATGGCCGACTCATGGGTGGTGATGACGATCCGCTCGATTTCATGCAGGCGATTGCGCACCTGCGGGTGCAGGGTCACTGCCGCTTCGCACGCGGTCTGGGCATGGAACTCGGCAGGGAAACTGATCTTGAACAGCACGTTCTCCATCACGTAGCTGGAGAAGGCTTGCGAGAAGCTGAAGGCGCGCTTGTCTTCCGGCTTGAGCGCCAGATCCTTGTTGGTGTGGCTGAACAGTACATCGTAGAAGCCCCACTGTGGCGCCGTCAGCACGCCCGGCACGCCCATCTCGCCGCGCAGGGCGATATCCGCCAGGCGCACGCCACGGCTGGAGGCATCCCCGGCCGCCCAGGATTTGCGTGAGCCGGCATTCGGCGCATGCCGATAGGTACGCAGGGCCTGGCCATCGACAAAGGCATGGGACAACGCCGACAGCAGCTGCTCACGGTTGGCGCCCATGAGTTTGGCGCAAACCGCAGTGGACGCGACTTTGACGAGCAGCACATGGTCGAGGCCAACGCGATTGAAGGAGTTTTCCAGGGCTATCACCCCCTGGATTTCATGCGCCATGACCATGGCTTCCAGCACCACCCGCATGCTCAAAGGTGCTTCACCATTGGCCACGCGTTTTTGCGAAAGATGGTCGGCCACCGCCAGGATGCCGCCGAGGTTGTCCGAGGGATGCCCCCACTCGGCGGCCAGCCAGGTGTCGTTGTAATCGAGCCAACGGACCACACAACCGATATCCCAGGCCGCCTTGACCGGGTCCAGGCGGTAACTGGTGCCCGGCACCCGCGCGCCGTACGGCACCACCGTGCCCTCCACCAGCGGCCCCAGGTGCTTGGTACATTCCGGGAAGCGCAGCGCCAGCAGGCCGCAGCCCAGGGTGTCCATCAGGCAGTTGCGCGCCGTGTCCAGCGCCTCCCCGGACTCGACCTGGAAATTCAGGACATAGTCAGCGATGTCCTGCAGTACCCGGTCGTAGTCGGGACGGTTGTTCAGATCAACGTTGGCACTCATTTCACATCTCTCTGTCGTAGATAAACAGGGAGCCAAGCGCCGTTACTGGTTAGAAGGCATCACCGGGTACCCGCACCCAGCCCTCCATCAGTATCCGCGCACTGCGGCTCATGATTGCTTTGGTAACAGTCCACTCACCGCTCACCTGCCGAGCCTCGGCGCCAACGCGCAGGGTGCCCGAGGGGTGACCGAAACGTACGGCACTGCGCTCGCCACCACCGGCCGCGAGGTTGACCAGAGTGCCGGGGACCGCCGCTGCGGTACCGATGGCCACGGCTGCAGTACCCATCATGGCGTGGTGCAACTTGCCCATGGACAGCGCACGTACCAGTAGATCAACGTCTGCCGCCGCCACGGCTTTACCGCTGGACGACTGATAAGCGCTCGGTGGCGCGACAAAGGCGACCTTCGGCGTGTGCTGGCGCTTGGCGGCTTCATCGATGTGCCCGATCAGGCCCATGCGCACGGCGCCATAGGCACGGATGGTCTCGAACCGGGCCAGGGCTTCGGGGTCGCCGTTGATCGCGTCCTGCAGCTCGGTGCCGGTGTAACCGATGGCTTCAGCCTGGATGAATATGGTCGGGATGCCAGCGTTGATCAGGGTCGCCTTGAGCGTACCGACGCCAGGCACTACCAGATCATCGATCAAGTTGCCGGTCGGGAACATCGAACCGCCCTCGCCGTCTTCATCGGCGGCAGGGTCCATGAATTCGAGTTGCACTTCGGCTGCCGGAAAGGTCACGCCATCCAGTTCGAAATCGCCGGTTTCCTGAACCTCACCGTTGGTGACTGGCACGTGGGCGATGATGGTCTTGCCGATATTGGCCTGCCAGATGCGCACGGTGGCGATACCGTTCTGCGGGATGCGACTAGCGTCGACCAAGCCAGCACTGATGGCAAAGGAACCGACCGCTGCGGAAAGGTTGCCGCAGTTGCCGCTCCAATCGACAAAGGCCTTGTCGATCGACACCTGACCGAACAGGTAGTCGACATCGTGATCTGCTTTGGTGCTGCGCGAGAGGATTACAGTTTTGCTGGTGCTGGAAGTAGCGCCCCCCATGCCATCGATCTGTTTGCCATAGGGGTCGGGGCTGCCGATTACCCGTAGCAGCAGTGCGTCACGGGCAGGGCCGGGAACCTGCGCGCTTTCAGGCAGGTCCTGGAGGCGGAAGAATACGCCTTTGCTGGTGCCGCCGCGGATGTAGGTGGCGGGGATTTTGATTTGCGGTACTTGTGCCATAGCTGGGTTGTCCTGTAAGTGCTGTGGGAGGCTATCGCGGGGCAAGCCCGCTCCTACCAGTCGGTGGGAGCGGGCTTGCCCCGCGATAAGCCCTACCTCAAACGGCCGCCGACTCGAGGAAGTCCTGAGCAAAGCGCTGCAGCACCCCGCCCGCTTCATAGATCGACACTTCTTCAGCGGTATCCAGGCGGCAAGTCACTGGCACTTCAACGCGCTCACCGGTGTGACGGGTGATCACCAGGGTCAGGGTCGCCCGCGGGGTACGCTCGCCAACTACGTCGAAGGTCTCGGTGCCGTCGATGTCCAGGGTCTTGCGGTTCACGCCTGGCTTGAACTCCAGCGGCAACACACCCATGCCCACCAGGTTGGTGCGGTGGATACGCTCGAAGCCTTCGGCGACGATGGCTTCGACACCGGCCAGACGCACGCCCTTGGCCGCCCAGTCACGGGACGAGCCCTGGCCGTAGTCGGCGCCGGCGACGATGATCAGCGGCTGTTTGCGCTCCATGTAGGTCTCGATGGCTTCCCACATGCGGGTGACCTTGCCTTCCGGCTCGACCCGCGCCAGCGAGCCCTGCTTGACCTTGCCGCCTTCCTGAACCATTTCGTTGAACAGTTTCGGGTTGGCGAAGGTGGCCCGCTGTGCGGTCAGGTGATCGCCGCGGTGAGTTGCGTAAGAGTTGAAGTCTTCTTCCGGCAGGCCCATTTTCGCCAGGTACTCACCGGCGGCGCTGTCGAGCATGATCGCGTTCGACGGCGACAGGTGGTCGGTGGTGATGTTGTCCGGCAACACCGCCAGCGGGCGCATGCCCTTGAGCGTACGCTCCCCGGCCAGCGCGCCTTCCCAATACGGCGGACGGCGGATGTAGGTGCTCATCTCGCGCCAGTCGTACAGCGGGTCGACCTTGGGACCGGTGTCCTCCTCGATGGCGAACATCGGAATGTAGACCTGGCGGAACTGCTCCGGCTTGACCGCGGCCTTGACCACGGCATCGATCTCTTCGTCGCTCGGCCAGATGTCCTTGAGGCGGATTTCCTTGCCGTCGACCACTGCCAGTACATCTTTCTCGATGTCGAAGCGGATGGTGCCGGCAATGGCGTAGGCCACCACCAACGGCGGCGAGGCCAGGAACGCCTGCTTGGCGTAAGGGTGAATACGGCCGTCGAAGTTGCGGTTGCCCGAGAGTACGGCGGTGGCGTACAGGTCGCGATCGATGATTTCCTCCTGGATCACTGGATCCAGGGCCCCGGACATGCCGTTGCAGGTGGTGCAGGCAAAGGCCACGATACCGAAACCAAGCTGCTCCAGCTCTCGATCAAGGCCCGCTTCTTTCAGGTACAGGGCAACGGTCTTGGAACCCGGTGCCAGCGACGACTTGACCCATGGCTTGCGGATCAGCCCCAGCTTGTTGGCGTTGCGTGCCAGCAGGCCGGCGGCGATCACGTTGCGCGGGTTGCTGGTGTTGGTGCAACTGGTGATGGCGGCAATGATCACCGCGCCGTCCGGCATCTGCCCCGGCACTTCTTCCCACTGACCGGCGATACCTTTGCTGGCCAGGTCGCTGGTTGCTACACGGGCGTGCGGGTTGGACGGGCCGGCCATGTTGCGCACGACGCTGGACAAGTCGAAGCTCAGCACCCGCTCGTACTCGGCGTTGGCCAGGCTGTCGGACCACAGGCCGGCAACCTTGGCATAGGTTTCCACCAGCTTGACCTGCTCGTCTTCACGGCCGGTGAGCTTGAGGTAGTCGATGGTCTGCTGGTCGATTGAGAACATCGCTGCAGTGGCGCCGTATTCCGGGGCCATGTTGGAGATGGTCGCGCGGTCGCCCAGAGTCAGGGCACGGGCGCCTTCGCCGTAGAACTCGAGGTAGGCACCGACGACTTTTGCCTTGCGCAGGAATTCGGTCAGGGCCAGCACCACGTCGGTGGCAGTAATGCCAGGTTGCGGCTTGCCGGACAGCTCGACGCCGACGATTTCCGGCAGGCGCATCCACGAGGCGCGGCCGAGCATGACGTTCTCGGCTTCGAGGCCGCCGACACCGATGGCGATTACGCCCAGGGCATCGACGTGCGGAGTGTGGCTGTCAGTACCGACACAGGTATCCGGATAAGCCACGCCGCGTTCGGCATGGATCACCGGCGACATCTTCTCCAGGTTGATCTGGTGCATGATGCCGTTGCCAGGCTGGATCACGTCGACGTTCTTGAACGCCTTCTTGGTCCAGTTGATGAAGTGGAAACGGTCTTCGTTGCGGCGGTCTTCGATGGCGCGGTTCTTCTCGAATGCCTGCGGATCGAAACCACCGCATTCCACGGCCAGGGAGTGGTCGACGATCAGTTGCACCGGCACCACCGGGTTGACCTGGGCCGGGTCACCGCCACCATCAGCGATGGCGTCACGCAGGCCGGCGAGGTCGACCAGCGCGGTCTGGCCGAGGATGTCGTGGCACACCACACGGGCCGGGAACCACGGGAAGTCGAGGTCGCGCTTGCGTTCGATCAGCTGGCCCAGCGACGCATTGAGGGTCGCCGGATCGCAGCGGCGCACCAGGTTTTCTGCCAGTACGCGTGAGGTATAGGGAAGACGGTCATAGGCGCCGGGCTTGATGGCGTCGACAGCTGCTCGAGCGTCGAAATAATCCAGGCCAGTGCCCGGCAGGTTCTTGCGAAATTCAGTATTCATGGCACAGGGACTCAATCACGGTAAGGTCGGTGGCTGGCCGGTTGGCTTGCCTCTCTTTTGGTGGGAGCGGGCTTGCCCCGCGATTGCGATCTATCGGATACATCGCATCGCGGGACAAGCCCGCTCCCACAGGCTGGAGTCAGGCCAATCAGTTTGCAGCCAGGCTCAGCGTTGTTCGATTGGCACGAACTTGCGCTGCTCGACGCCGGTGTACTCGGCGCTCGGACGGATGATGCGGTTGTTGGCACGCTGCTCGAATACATGGGCTGCCCAGCCGGTCAGGCGCGAGCAGACGAAGATCGGGGTGAACAGCTTGGTCGGAATGCCCATGAAGTGATACGCCGAGGCATGGTAAAAGTCGGCGTTGGGGAACAGTTTCTTCTGCTCCCACATGGTCTTGTCGATCGCTTCGGACACCGGGTACAGCACGGTGTCACCGACTTCGTCCGCGAGCTGCTTGGACCAGCCCTTGATCACCTCGTTACGCGGGTCGGACTCTTTGTAGATGGCGTGGCCGAAGCCCATGATCTTGTCTTTGCGCTCAAGCATTTGCAGCAGCTCGGCAACTGCTTCCTGCGGGCTCTGGAAGCGCTCGATCAGCTCCATCGCTGCTTCGTTGGCGCCGCCATGCAGCGGGCCGCGCAGCGAGCCGATGGCCGCGGTGATGCACGAGTACAGGTCGGACAGGGTCGAGGCGCAAACGCGCGCGGTGAAGGTCGAAGCGTTGAATTCGTGCTCGGCGTAGAGGATCAGCGAGACGTTCATCACTTTTACGTGCAGCTCGCTCGGCTTTTTGCCGTGCAGCAGGTGCAGGAAGTGGCCGCCGATAGTGTCTTCGTCGCTGGTGCACTCGATACGCACACCATGGTGGGTGAAGCGGTACCAGTAGCACATCACCGCCGGGAACAGCGCCAACAGGCGATCAGTCTTGTCGCGTTGCTGCTCGAAAGTCAGTTCAGGCTCCAGGGTGCCCAGTACCGAGCAACCGGTGCGCATCACGTCCATCGGGTGGGCATCTGCCGGGATGCGCTCGAGCACTTCCTTCAACGCCTGAGGCAGGTCACGCAGGGTTTTCAGCCTGCCCTTGTACTCGGCCAGCTGGGCTGCGCTCGGCAATTCGCCGTACAGCAGCAGATAGGCCACTTCTTCGAACTCGGCGCCAGCGGCCAGGTCACGAACGTCATAACCACGGTAGGTCAGGCCGGCACCGGCCTGGCCTACGGTCGACAGTGCAGTTTGCCCGGCCACTTGACCGCGCAGGCCGGCTCCACTGAGTACTTTTGCTTCGGCCATGTCTATCTCCAATCTTGAATTTGTTATGGATGCTTTGGCTAATCGCGGGGCACGCCCGCTGCTACGGGTTCAAGCAGGTGTTCAACCCTTTTTCTGGGCGAACAGGGCGTCGAGGCTTTGCTCGAACGCGTGGTAATTGATGGCGTCGTACAGTTCCATGCGGGTTTGCATGGTGTCGATGACGTTCTTTTGCGTGCCATCGCGGCGCAGCGCGGTGTAGACGTTCTCGGCGGCCTTGTTCATGGCGCGGAATGCCGACAGCGGGTAGAGCACCAGCGAAACGTCGACCGAGGCCAATTCTTCGGTGGTGTACAGCGGCGTTGCACCGAATTCGGTGATGTTGGCCAGGATCGGGGCCTTGATTCGGTCGGCGAAGGTCTTGTACATCGCCAGCTCAGTGATGGCTTCCGGGAAGACCATGTCGGCACCGGCTTCGATGCATGCGGCGGCGCGGTCCAGGGCCGATTCCAGGCCTTCAACGGCCAGGGCATCGGTACGCGCCATGATCACGAAGCTGTCGTCGGTACGGGCATCTACAGCAGCCTTGATGCGGTCGACCATTTCCTGCTGGGAGACGATTTCCTTGTTCGGACGATGGCCGCAGCGCTTGGCGCCGACCTGGTCCTCGATGTGGATCGCGGCAGCGCCGAACTTGATCATCGACTTGACGGTACGGGCGACGTTGAACGCCGAGGAACCGAAACCGGTGTCGACATCTACCAGCAGCGGCAGGTCGCAAACGTCGGTGATGCGTCGTACGTCGGTGAGTACGTCATCCAGCCCGGTAATACCCAGGTCCGGCAGGCCCAGGGAACCGGCTGCTACGCCGCCACCCGAGAGGTAGATGGCCTTGAAACCGGCACGCTTGGCCAGCAGTGCATGGTTGGCATTGATCGCACCGACAACCTGCAGGGGATGTTCGGCGGCGACTGCATCGCGAAAGCGCTGGCCGGGACTGCTTTTCTGACTCATGACTCACCTCGTGGGCTGGTAGCGTCCAGGTAGTGACGCTCAATGTTGCGTTTGGAGGCGCCGATGTGACGGCGCATCAAGAGCTCGGCCAGTTCACCGTCACGGTCGGCGATGGCATCGAGAATCCGGTGGTGTTCGGCGAACGCCTGGCGTGGCCGGTTGGGCGTGGCAGAGAACTGGATGCGGTACATGCGCACCAGTTGATACAGCTCGCCGCAGAGCATCTGCACCAGGGTGCGGTTGCCGCTGCCCTGAATGATCCGGTAATGAAAGTCGTAATCGCCTTCCTGCTGGTAGTAGCCAAGGCCGGCCTGGAACGTGGCATCGCGCTCGTGGGTGTCGAGCACCCGGCGCAGCTCATCGATCTCGGCTACGCTCATACGCTCTGCAGCCAGGCGACAGGCCATGCCTTCCAGCGACTCGCGGATCTCGTACAGCTCGATCAGCTCGGCATGGCTCAGCGATACCACGCGGGCACCGACGTGGGGCACGCGCACCAGCAGGCGCTGGCCTTCCAGGCGGTGGATCGCCTCGCGCAGCGGCCCGCGGCTAATGCCGTACGTGCGCGCCAGCTCAGGCTCGGAGATCTTGCTGCCCGGGGCGATCTCGCCCTTGACGATGGCCGCCTGGATACGCCGGAAGACGTTTTCCGAGAGGGTTTCGGAATCCTCTGCAATCGCGCCGGGGGCTTGCGCTGTGTCCAGCATATTGTCGACACCTCAGAAATCAATGAGGCCAAAACTAGCCAAATCGACAGGTATAGTCAAAGACAAAATGAATATTGTCGACAATCGTCTAATAACGAACTTCACTGCCCGGGGTGTTGTCTGAGTGCAGCGCGCTGGCGCCAGCACACCAGCGTGATAGAATGCCGCGCCCCACACAGGGCTTGAATAGTGTGCTTGTCATCATTTTGTGGTGATGGCAGATAAACGAGGAAGCTTGCGCAGTAGTGCCAGTGGCCTTGACCCGAACATCGCACAGCACCGCGCCAGGATTTATGAGACTTACACCCCTTCTACTGTTGCTCAGCCTGTTTTTGTTGCCGGCCCTTGGCCAGGCCGCGGAAAAGACCGTGTACGGCCTTAATGAATATGCCCGCCTTGCCGATATCGACCTGGAGGTTGCCGCCAAGCTCGACACCGGGGCAAAAACTGCCTCGCTCAGCGCCCGCGACATCAAGCGCTTCAAGCGTAACGGCGAATCGTGGGTGCGCTTCTACCTGGCAATTGACGCCGCCCACGCGCATCCGATAGAACGACCCCTGGCCCGTGTCAGCAAGATCAAGCGACGCGCCGGTGATTACAACCCGGACGAGGGCAAGGCCTACACCGCCCGCCCGGTGATTGAACTGAACATCTGCATGGGCACCGCCCAACGCGTGATCGAAGTGAACCTGACCGACCGCAGCGCGTTCCAGTACCCGCTGCTGATTGGCTCCGAGGCGCTCAAGCACTTCGATGCACTGGTCGACCCAAGCCTTAAATACGCGGCCGGCAAACCTGCCTGTGCCCCTGTCGCTCACACCGCAGAGTAATCCCGATGCGCTCTCTTACCCTTCATCTGAAAGTCCTGATCACCGTACTGGTGCTACTGGGCATCATCGTCACGGCCTATCAGATCTTCTTTCTCGGGATCCCGGTGACCGAAGACGAGACTGATGACCTGTGGAACATCGACGCCAAAGTCGAGTTCGTCGCCAATCCCAAGGACCCGGTCAAGATCCAGATGTTCGTACCGCCGTTGAGCCGTGACTATGTCAGCCTCAATGAGAGCTTCATCTCCAACAACTACGGGGTCAGCGTCAACCGCGTCGACGGCAACCGCAAGGTCACCTGGTCGGCCCGTCGCGCCAGCGGCAACCAGACCCTGTACTACCGCCTGGTCCTGACCAAGCGCTACAGCACCGAAAAAGCCAAGATCAAAGGCCCGACCTTCCGCGACAGCCTGGCCGTAGAGGGCCCGGAGAAGATCGCCGCCGAAGCCCTGATGGCCCCGATCCGCCAGCACTCGGCCGACGTCGAAACCTTTGTCAGCGAGACCATCAAGCGCGTCAACAACCTCAATGACGACAACGTCAAGCTGCTGCTGGCCGGTGATACCTCGTCGCTGAACAAGGCCAAGGTCATCGACCTGCTGCTGTCCATCGCCCACGTGCCGGTGGAAAAGGTCCACACCATCCGCCTGGTCGCCGACCAGCCGCAAACCCCTGAACTGTGGCTGCGCAGCTTCAACGGCACCGACTGGCTGTACTTCAATCCGGACACCGGCGAACAAGGCCTGCCGACCGACCGCCTGCTGTGGTGGACTGGTGATGACAACCTGATCACCGTCGATGGCGGCAAGAAAGCCAACGTCAGCTTCAGCCTGAACAACAGCGAGATGAACGCCATCCGTCTGGCCAAGCTGACCGACGAGAACACCGACGCCGATTTCCTCGAATACTCGCTCTACGGCCTGCCGCTGCAGACCCAGCAGACTTTCATGATCATGGTAATGATCCCGATCGGCGTGCTGGTGATCCTCGTGCTGCGCAACCTGATCGGCCTGCAGACCCTGGGTACCTTCACCCCCGTGCTGATCGCCCTGGCCTTCCGTGAAACCCAGTTGGGCTTCGGCATCATCCTGTTCACGGTGATTACCGCGCTCGGGCTGTCGCTACGCTCCTACCTGGAACACCTCAAGCTGCAGATGCTGCCGCGCCTGTCGGTGGTGCTGACCTTCGTCGTGGTATTGATCGCCGCCATCAGCCTGTTCAGCCACAAGCTGGGCCTGGAGCGCGGCCTGTCGGTAGCGCTGTTCCCGATGGTGATTCTGACCATGACCATCGAACGCCTGTCGATCACCTGGGAAGAACGCGGTGGCGGCCATGCCATGAAAGTCGCCATCGGCACCCTGTTCGCCGCCTCCCTGGCGCACCTGCTGATGAGCGTGCCGGAGCTGGTGTACTTCGTCTTCACCTTCCCGGCGGTACTGCTGATTCTGGTGGGCTTCATGCTGGCGATGGGTCGCTACCGCGGCTACCGCCTGACGGAGCTGGTGCGTTTCAAAGCTTTCGTGAAGGCTGACGCCTGATGTTCGGTCTCTGGAAAACCTGGAAAGCCCTGGAGGCCCGGGGCATCATGGGTATCAACCGGCGCAATGCGGACTACGTCCTCAAGTACAACAAGCGCCACCTGTACCCGATCGTCGATGACAAGATCATCACCAAGGAGCGTGCGATCAAGGCCGGCATTCACGTGCCGGAAATGTACGGGATCATCTCCACCGAGAAAGAAATCGACAAACTCGGCGAGATCATCGGCGGGCGCAACGACTTCGTCGTCAAGCCCGCCCAGGGTGCCGGCGGTGACGGCATCCTGGTGGTCGCTGATCGCTTCGAAGACCGTTATCGCACGGTCTCCGGCAAGATCATCAGCCACGAGGAAATCGAGCACCAGATCTCCAGCATCCTTACCGGCCTGTACTCCCTGGGCGGTCATCGCGACCGCGCGCTGATCGAGTACCGGGTGACCCCCGACCAGATCTTCAAAAGCATCAGCTATGAAGGCGTGCCGGACATCCGCATCATCGTGCTGATGGGCTACCCGGTGATGGCCATGCTGCGTCTGCCAACCCGCCAGTCGGGTGGCAAGGCCAACCTGCACCAGGGCGCCATCGGCGTGGGTGTCGACCTGGCGACCGGTGTGACCCTGCGCGGCACCTGGCTGAACAACATCATCAGCAAGCACCCGGACACCACCAACGCAGTGGACGGTGTGCAGTTGCCGAACTGGGACGGTTTCATGAAGCTGGCCGCCGGCTGCTATGAGCTGTGCGGCCTGGGTTACATCGGTGTCGACATGGTCCTGGACCAGGACAAAGGCCCGTTGATCCTCGAGCTCAACGCCCGCCCCGGCCTGAACATCCAGATCGCCAACGACTGCGGCCTGACCAAACGCACCCACGCGGTAGAAGCGCACCTGGAGCAACTGGCCAAAGACGGCCGCCAGGAAACCGCCGAAGAACGCGTACGCTTCGCTCAGGAGCTGTTCGGTCACGTACCGTCGAACTGAGTGCATCC
>NZ_JBMOWO010000153.1:0-1386 GCF_049310525.1 Pseudomonas sp. GZD-222 | reverse complement strand
TTGCCTGCGTCAGCCAGCCCTGGCTGACGCAGGCAAGGCACTCAAGGTCGTAGTCTGCGCTAGGCGCATTTCCTACACGGGACTACAATCGCCTCCCCCGCATTCATAGCTGTTACTTGCATGCCGACCTGTACGCTCCACCCCCTGCCCTACCTGGCCGACCCTACGGCCTACTTTGCGCGCATCCGCCAGGCACCCGGCGCCGTGTTGCTCGACAGCGCCCGCCCACAGGCTGAACGCGGTCGTTTCGACCTGCTCAGCGCCTGGCCGGTACAAACCCTGACACCACAGGCCACTGAAAGCGGTGAAGCCTACCTGCAGCGCCTGCGCAGCAGCCTTGCGCAGCTGGGGCGGGCAGAACTGCCAGACGGCATCGAACTGCCCTTTGCCGGCGGCCTGATCGGCTACCTGAGCTACGATTTCGGGCGGCGCCTGGAGCACCTGCCAGCGCTTGCGGCCGACGACCTGGGCCTGGCCGACGCCAACCTCGGCCTGTATGCCTGGGCACTGATCAGCGACCATCAGCTCGGACGCAGCCAGTTGCTGTTTCACCCGAGCCTGGCCGAGACCGAGCGTCAGCGCCTGATTGCGCTGTTCGAGGCCCCGCTAGAGGATGACCAGAGCCATTTCTCCCTGCTGGCACCGATGCGCGGCGACATCAGCGCCGAGGACTACCATCAGGCCTTTGACCGGGTGCAGGCCTACATCCATGCCGGTGACTGCTATCAGATCAACCTCACCCAGCGTTTTCGCGCCCCGTGCCAGGGCGACCCCTGGCATGCCTACCTGGCCGTGCGCCAGGCCTGCCCTACGCCCTTTTCCGGCTTTCAGACCCTGGCCGATGGCAGCACGCTACTGAGCTTCTCGCCGGAGCGTTTCATCCAGGTCAGTGCAGGCCGGGTCGAGACCCGTCCGATCAAGGGCACCCGGCCACGCAGCGCAGATCCCGCACAGGACGCACGCAACGGCGCCGAGCTGCTGGCGAGCAGCAAGGACCGCGCGGAAAACCTGATGATCGTCGACCTGTTGCGCAACGACCTCGGGCGCACCTGCCAGACCGGTTCGGTGAAAGTGCCGGAACTGTTCAGCCTGGAAAGCTACCCCAACGTGCATCATCTGGTCAGCAGCGTCACCGGCCAGCTGGCCGCCGACAAGGACGCCCTGGACCTGATCGCCGGCAGCTTCCCCGGCGGCTCGATCACCGGCGCGCCGAAGATCCGCGCCATGCAGATCATCGACGAACTGGAACCCAGCCGTCGGGCGCTGTATTGCGGGTCATTGCTGTATGTCGATGTGCGCGGCGAGATGGACAGTTCCATTGCCATTCGCAGCTTGCTGGTCAAGGAGGGTCAGGTGTGCTGCTGGGGGGGCGGTGCGGTGGTGGCT
>NZ_JBMOWO010000152.1:0-30702 GCF_049310525.1 Pseudomonas sp. GZD-222 | reverse complement strand
AGCCCGCTCCCACCGCGCTGCGCTAGAATGTTTGTAGCCAGCCCCGCCCTGGGCTAAGGTGCGCACCTTTGATTCGCTGGAGCACAGGCATGACCACCGCCAACCCCAATCCGCTGCATGGCGTGACCCTGGAGCAGATCCTCACCGCACTGGTGGAGCACTACCAATGGGAAGGCCTGGCCGAGCGCGTTGATATCCGCTGCTTCAAGAGCGATCCGAGCATCAAGTCGAGCCTGACCTTCCTGCGGCGCACGCCTTGGGCCCGGGAGAAAGTCGAGCGGCTGTACCTCAAGCTGCAGCGCGGTCGCCGCTAACGCCATGGTCCGGCGCGAGGTCGTGATCGGCCTGGCGGCCTGTCTGGGCTGGAGTGCGTTGGCGATCCAGTTGTACCTGGTATTGCTGGTGCGCTGGCAGGAGCAGGCCAGCCTGATCGGCGGCCTGGTGAACTTCTTCAGTTACTTCACCGTGTTGACCAACACCCTGGTGGCGGTGGTGCTCAGCCAGGCGGCGTTCGGCAGGGACTGCGCTACGCGGCGCTGGTTGCTCTGCCCCTCGGTCAGCTCGGGCATTACCGCCAGTATTGTGCTGGTCGGGCTGGCCTACAGCCTGTTGTTACGCCATCTGTGGCAACCACAAGGCTGGCAGTGGGTGGCCGATGAGCTCTTGCACGATGTCATGCCGTTGCTGTTCGCAGGCTATTGGTGGTGTTGTGTGGAGAAGGGCAGCCTGCGGCTCAAACACCTGTTGGCATGGCTGCTGTATCCGGCGGGGTATTTTGCTTATGCGCTGATGCGCGGGCAGTCGATAGGGGTCTATCCCTATCCATTCATCGATGTAGCCACGCTTGGCTATGCGCAGGTGCTGCTCAATGCGCTGGCGATTGTTGTCGGCTTCATTGCCATCGGCTTGCTGATACTGGGCCTGGATCATTGGCAGGGCGGGCGCCTGGCCAAAGCCAGGACGCAACCCTGATGGTGCCTGTCACTCGTCGTCGTGCGGGTCGAGGCGCCAGTAGGCGGCAGCCTTGATCAGGTCTTCCTTGACGCCCTTTTCGTCGATCAGCAGACGCTTGGTCTTACGCGTCAGGGACTTCTCCAGGGCAACCCAGGCATACAACTGACCGGCAGGCAGGCTCAGGCCCTTTACCACCTCCAGCAGATCCTGCTGGTGTCGTTGTACCCAGATCACTTCCAGCTGCGCCCGGGTTTCCAGCGGTTGTTCTTCTTGTCCATCTTCGATCTCGATGACAGCGAGTACCTTGCGGCTGGCCGGCAGTTCTTCCAGGCGTCGGGCAATGGCCGGGATCGCCGTTTCGTCACCGATCAGCAGGTAGCTGTCGAAGATATCCGGCACCACCATCGAGCTGCGTGGCCCGGCAATGTTCAGGACCTGGCCGACTTCGGCCTGAGCGGCCCAGGTCGAGGCAGGGCCGTCGCCGTGCAGGACAAAGTCGATATCCAGCTCACCGGCAACCAGGTCGATACGCCGTGGGGTGTACTCACGCATGGTCGGGCGCAGGCCGTCGCGACTGAAGTCGAGGTTGTCCAGCGCCGCTTGTTCCTCTGCCGAACAGGCGAACATCAGTTTGACGTGATCGTCTGTGCCGACGCTGGTGAAGCCTTGCAGGTGCGGCCCGCCCAAGGTGATGCGGCGCATGCGCGGGGTCAGCTCGGTGACCCGCAGCACGTCCAGGCGGCGATGTTTGATCTCATGGTTGACGCGATGAATCGCGTTGTTTTCGCTGACACTCATTGCGGGTTCTCCGTAACGGTCGCAGTCGGCCCTGCGACGATGGCTTTGGCGGTGTTGTTGAGCAGGGTGCGTACCCGCTCGATTTCTTCCGGGTTCCAGCGGCCACTGTGCATCTGCAGGGCATGACGCAGGTTGTGTACCGCTTCGTGGATTTCCTGGGGCCGGTCGTGACCACACAGCGAGCGTTTACTGACTTCGATACGCATGCGCACGCCGTCGAGGGCGATCGATTGTTCGGCCAGGGACTCAAGCCCGGCAGGCGTGACGCTGTAGAGCTTTTTGCTGCCGTGGACCTGGCCGGTGATCAGTTCGCTTTCTTCGAGGAAGGTCAGGGTTGGGTAGATAACGCCGGGGCTTGGGCTGTAGTTGCCGCCGAACAGGCTTTCGATCTGGCGGATCAGGTCATAGCCGTGGCAGGGCTGCTCGGCGAGCATCGACAGCAGCAGCAGTTTCAGGTCGCCAGGGGCGAAGACCCGTGGACTGCGGTCACCACGCTCGCGGTTATGGCGGCGTTCGAAACCGTCATGACGTTCGCCATGGTCACGGTGGGGATGATGGTCACGCATGGAAGTCTCCGTTTGCGTTAGATGTATCTTTAGATATTACTCAAGATATATCTTAACGCAAGCATGAGAGTGAGAATATTTCTCATGAAGAAGAGTAAAGGGATGAACGGTGCCGGTCCCAAGTTCAAGCCCAGGCGTTTGTCGTCCGCCTGAGCCTTGATTCCATGGGCCTACTTTTGTGCCACTTGTGGCGCCTTGCACAGGGTATGGGTACCGGGTTGCAGGTACGGGGTGAGGATCGGTGCCATGCCTTTGAGCACTTGCACCGGCAGCGCCGAGGTGAACTTGAAGGACTCGGCGGCGCGGCCCGGCACGAAGGCGGTGAGGGTACCGAAATGGTTGTCACCGAGGAAGAACACGAAGGTTGCCGTGCGGTTGATCGCCTTCGAACCCAGCAGGCGGCCACCAGCTCCCCAGCTTTCGAGACGGTTGTCACCGGTGCCGGTTTTGCCGCCCATGACCATCGGTGTGCCGTCGTTGAGTTTGAAACTGCCGGATACACGCCGGGCGGTCCCGGCATCGACCACCTGCGAGAGGGCGCCGCGCAAGGCGCGGGCTACCTCCACCGAAAGCACGCGCTGACCGAGGTCTGGATCACCCGCCAGGCGCGTCTCATAAGGCGTATCGGCAGCAAAGTGCAAGGTATCGATTCGCAAGGTCGGCAGGCGGATGCCATCGTTCTGAATGATCCCGACCAGCTCGGCCAGTGCCGCCGGGCGGTCGCCGGAGCTACCGATGGCGGTGGCCAGCGAGGGCACCAGGTGATCGAAGGGGTAGCCGACGCGTTTCCAGCGCTGGTGGATATCGAGGAAGGCCTCGATTTCTACCAGGGTACGAATGCGGCTGTCGCGTGCGCCCTTGTGCCGGCTCTTGAACAGCCAGCTGTAGACTTCCTGGCGTTCGAACTGGCTGGCCTGCGCCGCATCCTGGAATTTCGCCGTTGGGTTGTTCAGCAGGTAGCCCATCAGCCACAGGTCCAGTGGGTGGACCTTGGCGACAAAGCCCTGGTCAGGCAGGTCAAATTTGCCGGGGCCGTAAGCGTAGTACATGTCGTCCAAGCGCTTGTCGGTGACCGTGTCCTGCTTGGTAGGGGCGCGCTTGGTCTCCTGCAGGTTCTTTTTCAGGTGGGCACGGACGAAGGCGTTGAAGGTGGCCTGGTCGGCTTCCGGGAACAGGTAGCGGTGTACGGCGGCCAGGCGAATCGGGGTGATGCGCAAGCCATCGAGGAAGGTATCCAGACGCTGTTGCGAGGTCTTGTTCTGGTATTTTTTCCAGAACCTGCGCAGGTAATCGGTACCTTCCTTGTCGGCAAAGCGTGCCAGGTATTCCTGGCGGCGCGGCTCGGCGTCGTCCTTGAGCAGTCTGATGCTGCTGCCCGGTGTCTGGTAGGTGCTGTAGCGCACCAGGTCGCGCATCAAGCGGATAAACGGCAGGTTGATCGATTCGCGCAGGGCGTCTTTGAGCGTTGGAATCCGACCGTTGTCTTCCTTGCGGAAGTTATTGAACACATGCATGCCGCCGCCGGTGAAGAAGGCCTCACCCGGGCTGGCCGAGTACTTGCGGTTAAGCGCGGCTTCGAGCATCGCGCTGATGTTGCGGTCCTTGTTCTGGATCAGGTAGTCGATGGCCCAGCGGGTGATGAAGTCCAGCTCGGCGACCTCGACTTTCTTCAGGTCGGCGGCAGGCGTATCGGCGTATTTGTCATGCAGCTCGGCGATGATTTCCAGGTAACTGGTCAGCACCCGCAGCTTGGCGGTGGAGCCCAGTTCCAGTTTGCTGCCCTCGTTGATGTCGAACGGCTGGTCGGTGCTGTCGGTTTGCACCCGCACCCGCGAACCGTTGGCGGTGCGTTCGAGCAGGGTAAAGCTGTAGCGCACCTGGGTAGTGGTGGTCGGGGTCAGCAAGCGCTCGCCAAACAGCCCGACCTTCTCGGCAACGGCCGGATCGGCGAGGTCCTTGAGGTATTGACTGACTTGCCCTTGCAGGTCGGATTGCAAGGTGCTGGTGGCCGACAGATCCAGACGGTCAAGGTCATACAGCGGCCGCGCCAGGGCCAGGGACAGCCGGCTGCGGGCGACGCTGATGCCTTTGTTGGTAACGATCGGCTGGATGGTCGGTTGTGCTACCCAGTCGCGGTAGATCGCTTTGCTGGCCAGTGCAGCGTCGGCCAGGGGGCGGTCGATGACATTGCTGGCGGCCAGCACCCGAATGTGGCTATCGGTCAGCTCGGCCAGTTCGTTGCGGCCCTTGGACAGGAAGTGCGAAGGGCGACGCTGGGCAATCATCAGCGACAGCACCTGGCGCAGGGCCAGACCGCGTGTGGCCATGCTCTCTGGATCGCTCTCGGTCGAGGCCAGGGCCTGGTTGACCTGAGCGAAGTCGGCGCCATACCAGACCCGCAGGCCCTCGGCCATACCGTGTACTTCGCCATGTCCCGGCACTGCCGACAGCGGCACGCTATTGAGGTAGTCACGGACGATGCGTTGCCGCGCTTCAATGGTTTGCGGGCCGCCCTGGTAGGCACGCACACTGGCGGAAATCATCTGGCGGATTTTCTCGCTGCCGGAGACGGTCAGGCCGTCAGGCGAGTGACGGTATTTTTCCAGCTGGGTGGCCAGGGTGCTGCCACCGGCGGACTGACCAGGCAGGGCCAGGTACTTGGCCACCTGGCTGTAGGCGGCTTTGGCAAAACGAGGCCAGTCCACCGCCGGGTTGGCATTGGGGTCATTGGGGTCGAGCAGGTCGCGGTTTTCGATGAACAGCAGGCTGTTGACGATGACCGGCGGGATGGAATCGAAATCCGGGTACAGGTACTGCGGGTAGTGGTATTGGTAAAGCACATCGCCCTTGCAGTCGGTGATCGACAGGCCAGTCTGGATCTTCTCTTTATAGGGCACGAAAAGACCGTGTTCGGTGTAGTCCATCAAGGCCGGGGAAAAATGCACTTGCTCGCTGATCACATAATCACGTTTGAGCAGCCGCGGCAGAAACTCCCCCAGTGCGCTGTAGCCCAGGCGCTTGTCGAAGGGCCCGTCTCCCGGATAGATGATGGCGTCGCTGGGGCCCGGCTGCAGGGAATAGGTCAAGGTTGAGGCGAGTTGGCTCAGCTCGCGTGACTGTAGGCGAGAGGTGTGCATTTCGTTGGCAATGGCCAGTCCCAGGGCAATCAGGGCGAGCAGCAGTACCAGCCAGACCAGCCGCCACCACAGACGACGTTGACGAGGGCTTTTCGGCAATGGCGATTCTTCAAGGGATTCAGTGGGAGTTTCCTTACTCGTTGGTTCCGATTGCCACAGTGCGCCCATAGTGTTCAGCCCGGCTACGTATTTTCGTCTTGCTTGCCTGAAGCTTAGACGGTGAGCGGATTTGGTGAAAAATTTGTAAGCCCTGTAGGGCCATTGCTGAAAAAGGCTAGGACCTGCGCCTTTGGTGGAGGTTGTAATGCCCCGTTTTGGTGCTATGTTAGCCGCCCTGTTTATCACCCTGGAGAAAACACGGGGAATGCCCCTCCGTGGATGCGGTTTTTGCCGAGAGTTCTCGCCAAATATCCTGCTCTTTATAGTGAAATGCCCTGCAGGGGCCTTTCTATACTGCTCGCCCCTTTCGCTTTGCCGGCAATTTGCGTGTCGGCAGACGGGACCGCTCACAAGGTGGTGCCCGGCAAGGCAGCGTATCCAGCCTATCGGCGGTACCAGGTCTGCACGAAGGGTCTATATCCAATAACAAAATGAGGTTGTATTTCTATGCCAGTCGGCAACCATCCTTCTCACGGTGAGACCGCCCAGGGCGGCCCGCTCAAGCGAGAACTCGGCGAGCGACATATTCGCCTGATGGCGCTGGGCGCCTGTATCGGTGTCGGCCTGTTCCTGGGGTCGGCCAAGGCCATTGAAATGGCCGGACCGGCAATCATGCTGTCCTACATCATCGGTGGCCTGGCGATCCTGGTGATCATGCGTGCCCTCGGTGAAATGGCCGTACACAATCCGGTCGCAGGTTCTTTCAGCCGTTATGCACAAGACTACCTCGGCCCATTGGCGGGCTTTTTGACCGGCTGGAACTACTGGTTCCTGTGGCTGGTGACCTGTGTCGCGGAAATCACTGCGGTGGCCATCTACATGGGCATCTGGTTCCCCGAAGTACCGCGCTGGATCTGGGCCCTGGCGGCGCTGGGCAGCATGGGCGCGATCAACCTGATCGCGGTCAAGGCCTTCGGTGAGTTCGAGTTCTGGTTCGCCCTGATCAAGATCGTCACCATTATTGCCATGGTCCTCGGTGGCATCGGTGTCATTGCCTTCGGTTTTGGCAACGACGGCGTGGCGATGGGCATCTCCAACCTCTGGAGCAACGGCGGCTTCATGCCCAACGGCCTGACCGGTGTGCTGATGTCGCTGCAGATGGTGATGTTCGCCTACCTGGGCGTAGAAATGATCGGCCTGACTGCCGGTGAAGCGCGCAACCCGCAAAAAACCATTCCTCAGGCCATCGGTTCGGTGTTCTGGCGCATCCTGCTGTTCTATGTCGGTGCGCTGTTCGTGATCCTGTCGATCTACCCGTGGAACGAAATCGGCAGCCAGGGCAGCCCGTTCGTGATGACTTTCGAGCGTCTGGGCATCAAGACGGCTGCCGGTATCATCAACTTCGTGGTGATCACCGCGGCGCTGTCGTCGTGCAACGGCGGTATCTTCAGCACCGGGCGTATGCTCTACAGCCTGGCGCAGAACGGTCAGGCGCCGGCAACCTTCGCCCGTACCTCGAGCAACGGCGTGCCGCGTAACGCCTTGCTGCTGTCCATCGCAGCACTGTTGCTGGGCGTACTGGCCAACTACCTGGTGCCGGAGAAAGTCTTCGTCTGGGTAACCGCCATTGCTACCTTCGGGGCGATCTGGACCTGGGTGATGATCCTGCTGGCACAGCTGAAATTCCGTGCCGGTCTGAGCGAAACCGAGCGCGCCGCATTGAAATACCGCATGTGGCTGTGGCCGCTGAGCTCCTACCTGGCGCTGGCGTTCCTGATCCTGGTGGTTGGCCTGATGGCTTACTTCGAGGAGACCCGCGTGGCGCTGTACATCGGCCCGGCGTTCCTGGTGATGCTGACGGTGCTGTACTACGTGTTCAAGCTGTCGCCTAAAGCTGACAACGTGCAGCTGGCGCGTTCCGCGTCGTGATGTAGAAATATCGTGGGGCAAGTCGAGTCGTCGCACCGCGATCAGGCCTCATCAGGCCGCCGTCATTTGTACCGGCCGACCCAAGCGCTTGTTCAGATCAAGCCAGGCCGCCAGCAACGCCATCAATCCCACCCCCACGATCGCGGTCAGCACCTGCATTGACCAGTGCTCATCCGCCAGGGCATTGACCATGTCCGCCAGCGGCGCAAGCAGCACGCCTAGACAGAACACTTCCAGCGAATAACGCCCCATGCGACAGGTTTGCCCGGCCAGCCAGTTCTGCGTCCAGCGCCCATCCGGCAACAGTTTGGCGGTGACATAGACGAGCGCGAGGAAGTGCAGCAGGCGTACCGGTGACAGATCGGTCTTGCTGATGGGGTACAACAGCTCGCTGATCGCTGCCGGCATCAATGCATCGTGAATCTCTGGCCAGCGCCAGGAAACGGTGATCAGACCCGCCAGCAGTGAATAGACGGCTGCAGCCAGAAACAGCGGTTGGCGAAGCAGCGGCCGGGTTGTCGGCGCTCGTTGCCGTTGTCCGTGTATCGCCGCCGCGCCACCGAGTACGAACAGAAATTGCCAGGTGACCGGGTTGAAATACCAGACACCGTCGGAAAAATTCGCCAGGTTCCAGCCCAGCTTTGGCGCCAGCAAATACACCGCCATCGATACGCCCACTACCGTCCAGGTATGACGCAGCAACAGTGGCAGGGCTATGGCCAGCCCGGCCAACAGCACGATGTAAAGCGGCAGCGGATCCATCAGGTTGGGCTTGAAACGCAGCAGCAGTTCATCGGTCAGGGCTTGCTGGGGGTTGGTGATGAAGTGTGTCAGGCCCATTTCCTCGACCAGGTCGCGGGTTTGCACATGGCTGTTGGCATAGAAGACGATGCCCATCAGCATCGCCAACAGGAAGATATGCACTACATACAGTACCCAGGTACGTCTGAGGATCTTCACACAGGCAATCAGGTAACCATCGCGTTGCAGGACCTTGCCGTAGGCCAGTACCGCCGCGTAGCCGGCGAGAAATACGAAGACTTCCGCAGCGTCGCTGAAGCCGATGTTGCGCAGGGTGATCTGGCCCAGAGGGTTGTGCGGGATGTGGTCCCAGAAGATGAAGATCAGCGCCAGGCCCCGAAAGAAATCGATGCGCGGGTCGCGTCCGTTAAACATGGCAGCGGGCTCTTGAACAGTGGATTTAATAGTGACAGGCCGACGTCGGCATTCTCTCGTGCCGCACGTCGGGCGGGGGGCAGGGTGGCGGTATTGGCAAGTAATTGCAAAAGTTGCCTATTACTTGATGTCTCAATACCGCGCTGATCCTCAGGCGACTGCCAGGTCCTGGGGTTCAAAGCTGTCCGCCCGGGCCATCTGCCACATCCGCGAATAGAACTCGCCACTGATTTCGCCGCTGAGTAGTTCGCCGGGCTTGAGGAACACATGCATTTGCGAGAACAGCTTGATCTCGGTGGCCGAGACCCGGCGTACCAGATGTTTGGCTTGCAGTTGCGAAGGATGATCGAGACCCGCCGCCGCGAGCATTTCGGCCAGGGCCTTGAGGGTGCTGTGGTGGAAGTTGAACACCCGCTGGGCCTTGTCCGGCACCACCAGGGCACGCTGGCGCAGCGCATCCTGGGTGGCCACGCCGGTGGGGCATTTGTTGGTGTGGCAGCTCTGCGACTGGATACAGCCGATGGCGAACATGAAGCCGCGTGCCGAGTTGGCCCAGTCGGCGCCGATGGCCAGGACGCTGGCGATGTCGAAGGCGCTGACAATCTTGCCGCTGGCACCCAGCTTGATCTTGTCGCGCAGGTTCAACCCGACCAGGGTGTTGTGCACGAACAGCAGGCCTTCCCGCAGCGGGACGCCGATATGGTCGGTGAACTCCACTGGCGCTGCACCGGTACCGCCTTCCTTGCCATCGACGACGATGAAATCCGGCAGGATTCCGGTTTCCAGCATCGCCTTGGCAATTCCCATGAACTCCCAGGGATGGCCCAGGCAGAACTTGAACCCTACCGGCTTGCCGCCAGACAGTTCACGCAGCTGGGCAATGAAATGCATCATTTCGACTGGTGTAGAAAAGGCGCTGTGGCGTGAGGGCGAAATGCAGTCTTCGCCCATCAGCACCCCGCGGGTCTCGGCGATCTCGCGGGTGACTTTGTGCTTGGGCAGGATGCCGCCGTGGCCAGGCTTGGCACCCTGGCTCATTTTTATCTCGATCATGCGCACTTGCGGGTTGCGTGCCTGCTCGGCGAAACGCTCGGGGTCGAAGCGTCCGTCTGCCGTCCGGCAACCGAAATAACCGCTGCCCAGCTCCCAGGTCAGGTCGCCGCCATGTTCACGGTGGTAGGGGCTGATGCTGCCTTCGCCGGTGTCATGGGCGAAATTGCCCAGTTTGGCGCCCTGGTTCAGCGCGCGGATGGCGTTGGCGCTGAGTGAGCCAAAGCTCATGGCCGAGATGTTGAAGACCGAGGCCGAGTAAGGCTGGGTGCATTGCGGACCGCCGACGATCACCCGAAAACTGGCCGGATCGCTCAACGGCGCCGGGCGCATGGAGTGACCAATGAACTCGAAGCCGGACTGGTAGACATCGATCAGGGTGCCGAAGGGTTTATCCGACGATTCGTTTTTGGCCCGGGCGTACACCAGTGAACGCTGGGCACGGGAAAAGGGCAGGGCGTCGCTGTCGGCTTCGAGCAGGTACTGGCGGATTTCCGGACGAATGCCTTCCACCAGGTAGCGAATGTTGCCCAGGATCGGGTAGTTGCGCCGTACCGCGTGGCGGCTTTGCAGCAGGTCGACCACACCGATCAGGCTGAGGAGGGCGGTAGTCAGGGTGAAGGGCCACAGCCATTCGTGGTGCAGAAAGGGCAGGCTCGCCAGGGTGAACAGTACACAGGCGGCGAAGAAGGCATAGCGGCTGAGAAGTGACAGGCTCATACGGGTTCCTTGCGATGGCGCGGTCAGGCTCACGGCCTGGACAAACTCCGACCTTAGCCCGGTTGAGGTTTAAAGCGCCAGCCCGCAGCGCGCAAGGCTTGCAAGCTTCATTTTGGTATCGAATCTCATTTGTATTTGTGCAATGGTGAAATGTTATATAGTATCACTTTGTGTTTTCACTCCAATGAGGCTTGATCATGAAACCTGGCATCCACCCAGACTATCGCCCCGTGCTTTTCCACGACACCGCAGCTGATGTGTACTTCTTGATCGGCTCCACAGTGTCTACCGATCGCAGCCATGCCCATAGCGATGGCAAGACCTACCCTTATGTTGCCCTGGATGTATCCAGCGCCTCGCACCCGATCTACACCGGGCAGCAACGCAAGACACAAGTGGAAGGCCGGGTGGCCGGGTTCAACAAGCGCTTCGCCGGATTCGGCACGCCACAGGTCAAGTAGTCAGGTCTGGCACGCGGATCAAGCGGTCACGCAGGGCTCCCTGG
Source organism: Pseudomonas sp. GZD-222 (assembly GCF_049310525.1). Taxonomy (NCBI): domain Bacteria; kingdom Pseudomonadati; phylum Pseudomonadota; class Gammaproteobacteria; order Pseudomonadales; family Pseudomonadaceae; genus Pseudomonas; species Pseudomonas sp. GZD-222. Next base: position 19,768 of record NZ_JBMOWO010000152.1, on the reverse strand, counting down.
TCGCCCTGTTCCACCGTGGCACTGAAGTGCAGCTTGCCGGCAATCAGCGTGACGGCGGGCACACCATCGCGGTAGAGCACACGGTTGCCGCTGAGCGCTGGCACCTTGTTGCCCGGCAGCAGGGTGCCGATCAGGTTCAGCGGGTCGGTTGCGCTGATGGCCACCAGGCTGTCATCCAGGGGACGTCTGCGTACTTCACGCATCAGCGCCACCGCTTCCGGCAGGGCGAACTGTTCGCCGGCCAAACCGCTGATAAAGCGCCCACCACGGATCTCGCCACGGGCCTCAAGGCGATGGTAGCAACGCAACAGTTCGCGCCAGTTGGGTAGCCAGTCGGCCTCGCGCTCCAGCAGCCGCCAGCAGATCACCCCGTAACGGCGCAACAAGGTGCGGGCAATGTGTTCCAGGCGGGCATCACGGTTATCGGCGCCCGAGGTTTTGCGCAGCAAGGCCCAGCGCCCGGCGTCTTCCATGCCACCGAACAGGGCGCCACGTCCGCGGCGATGACTGTGCCCCTGGCGCTTGCTGGCCGGGGTGATCAATGCGCGCAGGCCGGCGAAGCTGTCAGCACTGATCAGGCCGGCGGCCACCAGCTCCTGCAAGGCGTTTTCCAGTTCACTGGGGAGCAGATGGGCATCGCTGAGAAGCTCGTCGAAGAACAACGCGCCCTGTTCGCTCAGCGCTGTATGTACCCGTTGTGCGCGCAGGCTCAGTGCGTTGCTGTCGAGGGCCGGGCCGAGGGTGCGCCACAGGTTCAGTTGTGCACGCGGCAGCAGCACCAGCGGCGTGCTGCGCAGGGTATTGCTGGCTGCGGTGGGGGCCAGTCGCGCCCAGACATGCTTGCCGGCACGACAGCTTTCGTCCAGCCAGCGCGGGCTGTAGTCCTTGATCCGGCTGGGGAGCAGATCGCTCTCCCAAGCGGCGGCTGCGGCGGGGTAACCCTCGAATTGTCCGAGGACTTCGCCGAGTGCTGCCGGGCCTTGCAAGCGCGTAGTGGTCGACAGGTGTTGCCAGTCGAACAGAAAGCGCATGAAGTCCTGCAGGCTGACCGGCTCGATCTCCCGGCGCAGACGTTTGACGGTGTAGCGATGGATGCGTGCCAGCAAGTGCCGCTCGCACCATTGCAGGCTTTGTTGGCCGGGATGAAAGTAACCGCGCATCACGTAGCCTTCCGCCTCAAGCCGTGCCAGCGCCTGTTCGAGGTCAGTGGCAGGCAGGTGCAATGGCGCGGCGATCTGCTCCAGGGTCAGCGGCCCGAATCCGCTCAGGCGGGCACGCAGGACTTCGACCAGGGCCGCGTCGTAGTCAATGGGCTGATCGAAACCGGGGAGCGCGGAAAAGTCAGGTGTCATGTGCGCATCGGGATACAGCGCGCGCAGTAGCATCAGGCGCTCGCGGGCCAGCCACAGGGACTGGCCGTCGTCCAGTTGCAGGCAGCTGGCCCGACCAGCAACGCTCAGTTCTGCAAGCCACGTCTGCCAGCCGGTGTTGGCCGTGACTTCCTCTTGGCTGATGCAGGCCAGGCTCATCAGCGCCTCGTGCATTTCATCGCAGCGGGTGGGCGTTGGCCAGGCTTCATCTTCCACCGCTTGGATGGCCTCGGGATCCAGGGCGCCGAGGTCATCGCCGCTATGCACGTCGCTCCAGCGCCGACTCTGCACCGCCTGGGTGCGCCGTTCCTCCAGCGGTGCGTCATCGAGAAAGGTGTAGGGCCGGGCATTGAGGATTGCCGCGGCCAAGGGTGAAGGTGCTGGCAAGTCGCGGCTGATCAGGGTGATCTGGCCGTGCTCGATGCGCCGCAGCAAGGTCAGCCAGCCTTCCGTGTCCATGGCCTGGTGCAGGCAGTCATCGAGGGTCTGCTCGACCAGCGGGTGATCCGGAATCTGCCGTTCGCCGACGATATTCTCCAGGCAGGCGATCTGGTCGGGGAACACTGCGGCTATCAGGTCCTCGCTTTTCATCCGCTGGATCTGCGGCGCCACCTTGCGTCCGCCGACAAAGCGCGGCAAGGCCAGGGCAACGCCTGCATTCCAGCGCCAGCGCACGCCGAACAATGGCGCATCGAGCAGGGCCTGGACCAGGATCGACTCGGCGTTTTTACTCGGCAGGTAGCGCCACACTTCATCCAGGGCAAAGCTGTGGCTGGCAGACAGCGACAGCACGATGGCATCTTCGCTGGCGGCGGCCTGCAGCTCGAAATTGAAGGTGCGGCAGAAGCGCTTGCGCAGGGCCAGGCCCCAGGCGCGATTGATCCGGCTGCCAAAGGGCGTGTGAATGATCAGCTGGGTGCCGCCGGACTCATCGAAGAAGCGCTCCATGATCAGCGTCTGTTGCGAGGGCAGGGCACCTAGCACCTGGCGGGTTCGGGCCAGATAGTCGAGCAACTGTTCCGCGCTGTCTTCGGCCAGACCGACTTCGTCCTGCAACCAGGCCAGTGCGTCCTGCTGTTTTCCTCCAGACTCACCCAGGCGCCGGTCAATCTCGCCTTGCAGACGGGCGACCGCGAACGACAACTCATCACTGCGCCCGGGCGCCTCACCGAGCCAGAAAGGAATGCTCGGCGGCAGGCCCTTGGCATCTTCGACGCGCACTTTGCCGCTCTCTACCCGCAGGATGCGATAGGAGGTGTTGCCCAGTTGAAAGATGTCGCCAGCGATACTTTCCACGGCAAAGTCTTCGTTGACGCTGCCGATGTTCAACCCTTGCGGTTCGAGCAACACTGCATAGTCGGCATTATCGGGGATGGTGCCGCCGCTGGTCAGGGCGGTCAGTTGACTGCCGCGTCGTCCGCGCAGGCTGTTGTTGACGGCATCACGATGCAGATAGGCGCTGCGCATCCCCTGGCGACCATTGAAACCTTCGGCCAGCATGCACAGCACGGCCTGGTAATGCGCCTGGTCCAGCTCGGCGTAAGGCGTGGCCCGGCGCAGGCAGTCATAGAGTGCCTGCTCCTGCCAGGGCTGGCAGCTGACTTCGGCAACGATCTGCTGGGCCAGCACATCCAGCGGCGCCTGCGGAATATGCAGCAGATCCAGCTCGCCGCGGCGTACACAGTCGAGCAAGGCCGCGCATTCGATCAGATCGTCCCGCGACAGCGCAAACAGGCGGCCTTTGGGCGTGCCCTCGACCTGATGCCCGGCGCGTCCGACCCGCTGTAAAAAGGCTGCAATCGAGTCGGGCGAACCGATCTGGCAGACCAGTTCGACCTCGCCGATATCGATCCCCAGCTCCAGCGAGGCGGTGGCTACCAGCACCTGCAGCTCACCGCGCTTGAGGCGCTGCTCGGCATCCAGGCGATGTTCTTTGGCCAGGCTGCCGTGATGCGCCGCCACGGCATGCGCGCCCAGGCGTTCGCTCAAGTGGCGGGTCAAGCGTTCGGCCAGGCGCCGGGTGTTGACGAATACCAGCGTGGTGCGGTGCTCCCGGGCCAGCGCGGCGAGGCGGTCATACACCAGCTCCCAGACATCGTTGGCCATGACGGCGCCCAAGGGCACCGGCGGTACCTCCAGGGCCAGGTCGCGGGTACGCGCATGGCCGATATTGACAATCGCACAGTCGCGGTCCTTGCCCACCAGAAATTCGGCCACCCGTTGCACCGGGCGTTGGGTCGCCGACAGGCCAATACGGCGCAAGGGTCGAGCGCACAGGGCCTGCAAACGCTCAAGGCTGAGCACCAGGTGGCTACCGCGCTTGTTGCCAACCAGGGCATGGATCTCGTCGACGATGACCGTGTGCACACTGGCCAGACCCTGGCGTCCGGAGTCGGAGCCGAGCAACACATACAGCGATTCGGGCGTGGTCACCAGAATATGCGGCGCCTGACGGCGCATGGCGCTGCGCTCCTTCTGCGGGGTATCGCCGCTGCGCACCGCTGTGCGAATGGCCAGCGGTTCATGGCCTTGTTCGATCAGCGCCTCATTGATACCCGCCAACGGTGCTTGCAGGTTGATCTGGATATCGTTGGACAACGCCTTGAGGGGGGAGACGTAGAGCACCTGGGTCTGGTCGGGCAGTTGTCCGCTGGCCAGGCCCTGCTCGAACAGTTCGTCGAGGATCGCCAGGAAGGCTGTGAGGGTCTTGCCGGAACCGGTGGGGGCCGCCACCAGCAACGACTGGCCGCGGCGGATCAGCGGCCAGGCTTGCGCCTGAGCGGCGGTCACGGTCGGGAAGCGACGCTGGAACCAGGTGCGTACGGCAGGATGGAATGCAGCCAGTTCCGGGTGGTTCAGGGCAGGCAGGTTCATGAGCTGTTTATGCGGCCAACCGTTCAGGCTTGCAAGGTACATTCGTCAGACTGATAGGGGGTGGGAGCGGGCTTGCCTCGCGATGCAATGTGACTGAACCACCGCAATCGCGGGTCAAACCCGCTCCCACCGGGTTGTCTGGTCCCCCTCAACATGTGATCCTTGCGCGCTTTCTCCGCGACGAGTCTTCCATGAGCAAAACCATCCGCATCGCCGCCGCGCTCCTGCTCGACCCTCAGGGCCGTACCTTGCTGGTTCGCAAGCGCGGCACCCAGGCCTTCATGCAGCCGGGCGGCAAGATCGAGGCCGACGAGCTGCCGGTCACGGCCCTGGCCCGTGAACTGTTCGAAGAGCTGGGTCTGCAGATCGACCCACAAGACGCCGACTACCTTGGCCAGTTCAGCGCACCCGCCGCCAATGAGCCAGGTTTTGAAGTGCAGGCCGAGCTGTTCAAGGTGCACACGTCGATGCCTGTAGAGCCTGCGGCCGAGATCGAAGAGGTGGTCTGGGTCTCGGCCCGCAAGCCACTGACACTTGAGCTGGCGCCGCTCACCCGGGACTTGATTCTGCCCCTGTACCGGCGTTTAACTAGCCAGCCCGCCTGATCCTCATTTAGCAAAGGAATGCCAATGATCCCCGTCCAAGAATGGCTGCTGTTCACCGGAGCCGCGTTGTTGATGGTCCTGACGCCGGGACCCAACATGATCTATCTGATTTCACGTTCGATCTGCCAGGGGCGTATGGCCGGAATCACTTCGCTGGTGGGCGTGGTCGCCGGTTTTCTGGTGCACATGACGGCCGCGGCGGTGGGACTGACCGCCTTGTTCATGGCGGTGCCACTGGGCTATGACCTGCTCAAGTGGGCAGGCGCTGCGTACCTGCTATGGATGGCCTGGCAAGCGGTGAAGCCGGGTGCGCGTTCGCCGTTCGAAGCCCGTGAGTTGAGCCCGGACTCACCGGGCAAGCTGGTAATGATGGGCTTTCTGACCAGCGTGCTGAATCCCAAGGTGGCGATGTTCTACCTGTCGATCCTGCCGCAGTTCATCTCCCCGAAGCATGGTTCGCTGTTGGCCCAGAGCCTGATGCTGGGGCTGACCCAGATCACCGTAAGCTTTTCGGTCAACCTGTTGATTGCTCTGTTCGCTGCCGGGCTGTCGGCCTGGTTCATGCGCTATCCGCTGTGGCTGATGGTTCAGCGCTACGTGATGGGCTTTGTCCTCGCCGGCCTTGCGCTGCGCCTGGTGCAGGAACAGCGCAAAATGGCGTGAGGCTCAACGCACCGCGCTGACCCCGTCCAGGGTGGAGAACGAGGTGTCTTTCGCCGTCAGGAGGAAATCGCGCATGTATGGCGCATCGAGCATATCGGTGCGCACGGCCGCATACAGCGTGGCGAACAGGCCTTTCTCGCCCAGGCGCTTACCCTTCACGTAGCCACGCGAGCTGTACTCGTGCAGCGCCCAGTGCGGCATGCCGCAAACGCCACGGCCGCTGGCCACCAGTTGCATCATCATCACCGTCAGCTCCGCGGTGCGCACTTGCGCAGGTTCGATGTCGGCGGGTTCCAGAAAGCGGGTGAAGATATCCAGGCGGTCGCGCTCCACCGGGTAGGTGATCAGCGTTTCGCAGGCCAGGTCTTGCGGCACGATGTAGGGCTTGCTGGCCAGGGCATGCTGGTTGGCCACCGCCAGCATGGCCTCGTAGGTGAACAGCGGTACATAGGTGAGGCCGGCCAGCTCCAGTGGGTCGGAGGTCACCACCAGGTCCAGGTCGCCACGGGCCAGGGCCGGCAGCGGGGCGAAGGCAAAGCCTGAAGCCAGGTCCAGCTCGACCTCGGGCCAGGCGTCACGGAACTGGTCGATGGTCGGCATCAGCCACTGGAAGCAGCTGTGGCATTCGATCGCCATGTGCAGGCGCCCGGCGGTACCACCGGCCAGGCGGGCGATGTCGCGTTCAGCGCCGCGCAGCAGGGGCAGGGTGGCATCGGCCAGTTGCAGCAAACGCAGCCCGGCGCTGGTGAAGCGGATCGGCTTGGTCTTGCGCATGAACAGCGGCATGCCCAAGCGCTCTTCCAGCTCCTTGAACTGGTGAGACAGGGCCGACTGGGTCAGGTGCAGGCGTTCAGCGGCTTCTACCAGGCTGTCGGATTCGCGCAAGGCGTGCAGGGTTTTCAGGTGGCGAATTTCCAGCACCGAATGCTCCATGAGTAAATTTTGAGATGAACACGAATTTATTGAGTTTGTCTCATGTTAGCCAGTCTGTCGACAATAGCGCCATCTTTTACAAGGAGCACGATTGTCATGGCACTGGCCCACAACCTCGGTTTTCCGCGCATTGGCGCTGACCGCGAACTGAAAAAAGCCCAGGAAGCCTACTGGAAGGGCGATATTGACCAGGCCGGTCTGCAGGCGGTGGGTCGAGAGCTGCGTGCTCGTCACTGGCAGTTGCAAAAGGATGCCGGTATCGAGTTGCTGCCGGTCGGTGATTTTGCCTGGTACGACCAGGTCCTGAGCCATTCCCTGGCCTTCGGCGCAATCCCTGATCGTTTCGCCAAGACACTGGCCAGCAACGGCCTGCCGACGCTCGACACCTTGTTTGCCATGGCTCGCGGCGCCACCACCAGTTGCTGCGGTGGTGAGCACGGTCAGGCGCAATATGCACAAGAATTGACCAAGTGGTTCGACACCAACTACCACTACCTGGTGCCGGAGTTCAGTGCCGACCAACGCTTCCTGCTCAGCTGGGAACAGCTGTTTGACGAAGTGGCCGAAGCACAGGCCTTGGGCCATGCGGTCAAGCCGGTGCTGATCGGGCCATTGACCTACTTGTGGCTGGGCAAGGCCAAGGGTGATGAGTTCGACAAACTCGACCTGCTCGAGCGCCTGTTGCCGGTCTACGGCGAGATCCTCAGCCGTCTGGCGCGCCAGGGTGTGGAGTGGGTGCAGATCGATGAGCCGATCCTTGGCCTGGACCTGCCTCAAGACTGGAAGAACGCTTTCGAGCGCGCCTATCACATCCTCCAGTATTCGCCGTTGAAGAAGCTGGTCGCCACCTACTTCAGCGGCCTGGAAGACAACCTCGGCCTGGCTGTCGGCTTGCCGGTGGACGGTCTGCACGTCGACCTCGTGCGTGCCCCGGAGCAATTGCCAGCGGTACTCGACCGCCTGCCAACCTACAAAGTGCTTTCTTTGGGCGTGGTCAACGGCCGCAACGTCTGGCGTTGCGATCTGGACACGGCCCTGGAGCAATTGCAGCAGGCTAAACAACGTTTCGGTGCCAACCTCTGGGTCGCCGGCTCCTGCTCGTTGCTGCACAGCCCGGTCGACCTGGCCCGTGAAGACAAGCTCGATGCCGAACTGAAAAGCTGGCTGGCCTTCGCCGTGCAGAAGTGCGAAGAAATTGCTGTACTGGCCAAGGCCCTTGATGCTGCGCATCTGCCTGAAGTGCAAAATGCCCTGGCCAGCAGCCGTGCCGTACAGCACAGCCGCAGCCAATCGCCGCGCATCCACAAGCCGCAGGTGCAGGCACGTCTGGCAGCCGTCACTGCTGCAGATAGCCAACGCCAGTCGACGTTTGCCCAGCGTATCGAAGCCCAGCGCCAACGCTTGCAACTGCCTGCTTTCCCGACCACGACCATTGGCTCGTTCCCGCAGACCTCGGCGATCCGTCTGGCACGCCAGGCCTACAAGCAGGGCAAGCTATCGGCCAATGACTACACCGATGCGATGCACAGCGAGATTCGTCACGCCGTACAGGTGCAGGAGCGTTTGGGCCTGGACGTGCTGGTGCACGGCGAGGCCGAGCGCAATGACATGGTCGAGTACTTTGCCGAACAGCTGGACGGCTACATCTTCACTCGTTTCGGCTGGGTGCAGAGCTACGGTTCGCGGTGCGTCAAACCGGCGATCATCTACGGCGACCTGAGCCGTCCACAGCCGATGACTGTGGCCTGGATCGAATATGCCCAGCGTCTGACCAACAAGGTCATGAAAGGCATGCTGACCGGCCCGGTGACCATGCTGATGTGGTCGTTCCCGCGCGAGGACGTGTCGCGCAAGGTCCAGGCCGAGCAACTGGCCCTGGCCATTCGCGACGAGGTGCAGGACCTGGAAGCGGCGGGCATCAAGATCGTGCAGATCGACGAAGCGGCGTTCCGCGAAGGCCTGCCCCTGCGTCGCGCGCAATGGCAGGAATACCTGAACTGGGCGGTGGAAGCCTTCCGCCTGTGCTCCAGTGGCGTACGTGACGAAACCCAGATTCATACGCACATGTGCTACAGCGAATTCAATGACGTGATCGAAGCCATCGCGGCCATGGATGCCGACGTGATCACCATCGAGACCTCGCGCTCGGACATGGAGCTGCTGGAGGCCTTCAAAGCCTTTGACTACCCCAACGATATCGGTCCGGGGGTGTATGACATCCACTCGCCGCGGGTGCCGGACACTGCCGAGATGGTCAAGTTGATGAGCAAGGCGGTCCAGCGTATTCCGGCCGAACGCCTGTGGGTCAACCCCGACTGCGGCCTGAAGACCCGCGCCTGGCCGGAAACGGAAGCGGCGCTGGTGAACATGGTGGCCGCCGCTCGGCAATTGCGCAGCGAACTGGCCTGATAAATCGCGGGGCAAGCCCGTTCCCACTGTAGTCACAGAGCTCCGGTGGGAGCGGGCTTGCCCCGTGATAATGTTCTTACCATTCGGCGAGTGTCATCAAACGGTCACGGTTTTGTGGCAGCGCGCTCGCATGAAAGTCATCAGACTCCCGCTCTACTGGGGATTTTCATTCTGGTGTTTCTTTCATGCGGGCGTTTTTGCTTTTTCTTGCGCTGATCAGCGCTTCATCTTCCTTTGCGGCGTCGCGTTGCGACATCAATGTGCCCACCGAACACGTCGCCCTGGCACAACTGAACCTGGCGTACCAGAGCATCGGGCGTGACTCGGACCCGGCGCTGCTGTTGGTCATGGGCCTCGGTGGTCAGTTGATCCATTGGCCCGATGAAGTGGTGGTTGCCTTGTGCCAACAAGGGTTTCGGGTGATCCGCTACGACAACCGTGACGTCGGCCTGACCCGTTGGCGCCAGGCACCGGCCAGCGCCAACCTGACCTACCAGGTGCTGCGTTACAAACTCGGCGTGTCGGTGACCGCCCCCTATAGCCTCAATGACATGGCTGAAGATGGCCTGGGATTGATGGATGCCCTGCACGTCGAACGCTTCCATGTCCTCGGGGTGAGTATGGGCGGTATGATTGCCCAGCATATGGCGGCAGTGGCCCCGGAACGGGTCGAAAGCCTGACCTTGATCATGTCCAGCTCCGGTGCCCAGGGTTTGCCGACGCCGAGCCCGGCCCTGGTGCAGTTGCTGGCGCGGCGCGAGGCCCCGAACCGCGAAGCAGCGCTGGAGCAGCAGGCTGACCTGCTGGCAGCTTTAGGTAGTCCACAGGTGAAGGATGATCGTCAGGCGCTGTTGCAGCAGGCGGCGCAGTCCTATGACCGGGCCTTCAACCCGGAAGGGGTCGAGCGCCAGATCATGGCCATTCTTGCCGAACCGAGCCGGGTCGAGCTGCTCAACAGCCTGCGCCTGCCGACGCTGGTGGTGCACGGCACAGCTGATCCGCTGTTGCCGGTGATGCATGGTGTGCACCTGGCAGCGCACATCCAGGGTAGCCAGTTGAAGTTGATTCCGGGTCTGGCCCATCGCTTTCAGGAGCAGTTCAAGGTGCCCTTGCTGGCAGCGGTGCTGCCTTATCTGGCAACGCAACGGCTGACCGATGCCCATCTGGCGGCGTTCTGATTCCTCAATGCAGCTTCACCCACACACTGACCAGCACCGTCGCAGCCACCAGCCAGGCGACTGCCGCCAGCGCCAGCGACAGTTCCAGGCGTAGGCGGTCCACCAGTACATACAGCGCCGCCAGGTAGACGAAGTAGGGAATGATCGACCACATGCCGAACAGGATGGTGGTCTTCAAGTCTTCCAGTGAACGGCCCTTGCCGACGATGTAGTGGGCAATCAGGGCGAACGTCGGGAACAGCGGGACGAGCCCGGCGATGTAGTAATTGCGGGTTTTCGCAAGCGCGGCAAGGATAACCACGACGGCTGCACCGAGGCAGGCTTTGAGTATCAGGTCCACGTGCTTTCTCGTGTTATTGGACGGTCAACCCAAGCCATATTTCTTCACTTTGTCGAACAGGGTGGTCTTGGCCATGCCTAGTTCCTGGCTGGCCTGGCTGAGGTTGCCACCCGTACGCTGCAGGGCATCGCTGAGCAGATTGCGCTCGAAGGCCTCGACCGCTTCGGCAAAACCCAGGCCCTGGCTGGCACTCGCACCGACCTTCTTGAAGGCGGGCAAACCCAGGGCGTAGCGCTCGGCAACGTTGCGCAGTTCACGCACGTTGCCCGGCCAGTCATGGGCCATCAGGCGTGACAGGGTCTGGCTGTCCAGTTGCGGGACTTCGCGATCAAAGCGCAAAGACGACAGCTGCAGGAAGTGTTCGAACAACTGCAGGATGTCTTCGCGACGCTCGCGCAGCGGCGGCAGTTCCAGGGTGACCACGTTGAGGCGGTAGTACAGGTCGCTGCGGAACTGTCCGCTCTGGCCGAGGGCGTCGAGGTCGGACTTGGTTGCGGCAATCACCCGGCAATCCACCGGAATGCTCTGGTTCGAACCCAGGCGCTCCAGGGTACGTTCCTGCAGCACACGCAGCAGTTTGATCTGCAGGTTGATCGGCATGCTCTCGACTTCGTCGAGGAACAGCGTACCGCCGTTGGCATGTTCGATCTTGCCGATACGGCGCTTGCCGGCGCCGGTGAAGGCATTGGCTTCGTGGCCGAATATTTCGCTTTCGAACAGGTTTTCAGGCAGGCCGCCGCAGTTCAGGGCGACAAAGGGCTGGCTCTGGCGCCGGCTGAAATCGTGCAGGCAGCGGGCGACCAGTTCTTTGCCGGTGCCGGTCTCGCCTTCGATCAGGACATTGGCCGAGGTGTCGGCAACGTTGGCAATCAGATCACGCAGGTTCTGCATGGCGGGCGAACGACCAATGATCCGGCCTTCGAGGGTGCTTTGCTCGGCCAGCTGACGGCGCAAGGCGAAGACTTCCCGGGACAATCCGCGTTGCTCCAGAGCGCGGCGTACCACTTCGACCAGGCGCTCCGGGGCGAACGGCTTTTCCATGAAGTCGTAGGCACCGTTACGCATGGCACCGACGGCCATATCGATGTCGCCGTGGCCGGTGATCAGCACCACCGGCAGGCTGCTGTCGCGGGCCTTGAGCCGGCTCAACAGTTCCAGGCCATCAATGCCGGGCAGGCGAATGTCGCTGACCACGATCCCGGCGAAATCATCACCAATACGCTGCAAGGCCTCTTCGGCGCTGCCGACGCCTTCGCAGGCGATGTCTTCCAGCGCCAGGGCCTGCTGGCAGCCGAGCAGCACATGCGGGTCGTCTTCGACGATCAGGACGGTAAGGGGCGCTTGGTTCATAAGGACTCGACAGATTCTGTTGGGGCATTGACCAGGGGCAGGGCGAGGACGAACGCCGTGCCGCCACTGGCAGGGTGTTCGACGCTCAGGCTGCCCTTGGCAGCGGCGGCGAGGCTGGCTGACAGGGTCAGGCCCAGACCCAGGCCGTGCTCGCCCGGCTTGGTGGTGAAAAACGGTTCGAACAGGTGCTTGCGGGCTTCGTCGTCGATGCCATGGCCATTGTCGCGCACCCGCAGGCGGTACTTGTCGCCCTGCAGCTCGCCTTCGAGCCATAACTCAGGCATGGGTTGCGCGGCCATGGCATCGAGGGCGTTGCCGATCAGGTTGACCAGGATCTGCTCCAGGCGGGTCTGGTCGATCGCCAGTTGCTGGTCGTCGAACTGGCTGTTCAGCTTCAGGTGGCAACCGGCAATACGGTTACCCAGCACCTGCAGGCTGGCGTCCACCGCCTTGGCCAGCGAGGCCTGGCCACTGTCGTCAGCGCGCCGGGCAAAGGAGCGCAAGCTCGCGGTGATCCGGCCCATACGGTCGATCAGGTCGTTCATGGTACGCAGGTTGGTGCTGGCGGTTTCCAGGGCGCCGCGCTCGAGAAAACGCACGGTGTTGCCCGACAAGGTACGCAGCGCTGCCAGTGGCTGGTTCAGTTCATGGGCGATGCTGGTCGACATCTGGCCGATGGCCGCGAGCTTTCCGGCCTGGACCAGTTCGTCCTGGGCATGGCGCAGGGTCTGCTCGGCTTGCCGGCGCTCGCGGATCTGGCCCTTCAGACGGTCGTTGCTGGCGCGCAAATCGGCGGTGCGCTCGGTGATCTTGCGTTCCAGCTGGCTGTTGGCCTCTTCGAGTGCTTCGCGGGCGGCCAGGCGCGTGGCGATGACCTTGCGCCGTTCATTCCAGGCGATCAGCACAATGGTCAGCAAGGCGAAGGCCACGGCGACCAGCACGCCCTGGATGATCGACTCGCGGCGCAGGTCCTGCAGGGGCGTGAGCAGGGTGAAATGCCACGGCGTGTCGCTCAGGCGCCGGGTCTGGGACAGGTAGGCAACTTCGCGGCGGCCGTCGCCCAGTTCGGCGTTGGCCGGGAAGCTGAGCTTTTCGACACCATCGGCGAGCTTTTCCCGCGACAAGGGTTGCAGCTCGTTGAGCGGCCACCAGTAGTACTGCAGGCTGCGCGCCAGGCGTTCCTTGATTTCCGGGGTCAGTGGACGCACCGACTTGAGTCGCCGCGCCGGATCGCTGGAAAGAATGATGATGCCGTTCTCGTCGCTGACAAAGGCTTCCAGGCGTGCCCGTTGCCAGCGCTCTTCCATGTTTTCCAGGCGTACTTTGATCACCGCTACACCGATGATCTTGCCGTGCTCTTCCAGGCCATGGGCCAGGTAGTAGCCAGGTTCGCCGGTGGTGCTGCCGATACCGTAGAAACGTCCAGGCTGGCCGCGTACGGCTTGCTGGAAATAGGCACGGAACGACAGGTCTTCACCGAGGAAGCTGTCGACATCGCGCCAGTTGCTGGTGGCCTGGACCCGGCCGGTGGTATCGAGGACGAAGATCGCCCGGCTGCGGCTGCGCCGGTTCAGGCCTTCGAGGTATTCGTTGACCGTCTGGCGGTGTTCGCCATCGGGTTCGGTGAGCAGGCTGGAGACGCTGTCTTCCAGCTCCAGCAGGCTGGGCAGGTAGGTGTACTTGCTGATTTCAGTCTCGACGCCGCGCGCGTGCAGCTCAAGCTGACGCTCGCCGGATTCGCTCAAGGTGCGGATGCCGTTGTGTTCGCTGATCATGAAGCCGGCCACACCCAGACCGATCATCATCAGAATGATCAAAGGGGGTATCAGCAGTTGGCGGATCAGACGGGGTTTCACGGCAAGGGCAGGCTTGGCTGGGCGAAAGAGCGTGGGATCGCATTTCATCACAGTGGCCTTGGTACGACCAGCATCCTCTGCCCGGCGTATGCAGGACAGAGGGTGCTGATCATCACCTCAGTGTTGCAGGATTTTGCTGAGGAAGTGCTGGGTGCGCTCATCGCGAGCACTCTGGTCACCGAAGAACTCTTCTTTGGTGCAGTCCTCGATGATGTTGCCCTTGTCCATGAAGATCACCCGGTTGGCAACCTTGCGGGCAAAGCCCATTTCATGGGTTACGCACATCATGGTCATGCCTTCGTGGGCCAGTTGCACCATCACGTCGAGTACCTCGCTGACCATTTCCGGGTCCAGGGCCGAGGTTGGCTCGTCGAACAGCATGACGATCGGGTCCATGGCCAGTGCCCGGGCGATCGCTACACGTTGCTGCTGACCACCGGAGAGTTGTCCAGGGTGCTTTTTGGCCTGGCTGCTAAGGCCTACGCGCTCAAGCAGGGCCAGGCCTTTCTTGGTTGCTTCGGCTTCGCTACGACCAAGCACCTTGCGCTGGGCAATGGTCAGGTTCTCGGTAATGGTCAGGTGCGGGAACAGTTCAAAGTGCTGGAACACCATGCCGACCCGCGAACGCAGCTTGGGCAGGTTGGTCTTCGGGTCGGCGATCGAGGTGCCGTCGACGATGATGTCACCCTTCTGGAAAGGCTCCAGGGCGTTGACGCACTTGATCAGGGTCGACTTGCCCGACCCGGACGGGCCGCAGACGACAACCACTTCGCCTTTCTTGACCTCGGTGTTGCAGTCGGTCAGAACCTGGAAGTCGCCGTACCACTTGTTGACGTTCTTGATGGAAATCATACGGTTATCCTTTTCTGCAGACGCTTGACCAGCCACGAAGCGGAGAAGCTAATGACGAAGTACACAGCACCGGCGAACACCAGGAACTCATTGGAGCGTCCGATGATGTCGCCACTGGCACGTGCCGAGTTGAGGAAGTCGACCAGGCCGACGGTGTAGACCAGCGAGGTGTCCTGGAACAGGATGATGCTCTGCTGCAGCAGCAGCGGAGTCATCTTGCGAAACGCCTGGGGCAGGATGATCAGGCGCATGGTCTGGCCGTAGGTCATGCCCAGCGCCTGGGCAGCGCCCATCTGGCCCTTGGAGATCGACTGCACGCCAGCCCGGACGATTTCGCAGAAGTAGGCTGCCTCGAACATCATGAAGGCCACGACGCAGGAGGTGAAGGCCCCGATCGGGGTGTCTTCGCCGGTGATCCAGCGCAGCACGAAGGGCACCGCCAGGTAGAACCAGGTGATCACCAGCAGCAACGGGATGGAGCGGAAATAGTTGACGTACGCACCGGCGATATTCGCCAGCAGCTTGTTCGACGACAACCGCATCAGCGCCAGGATGGTGCCTAGCGCGATACCGCCGACGACACCCATGACCATCAGCTGCAGGGTCATCACCATGCCGTTCCATAGCCCCGGCAGGGCGGGAATGATTCCACTGAAGTCCATTATTTGCCCCCCACGGAGATCAGGCCGGGAACGGCGACTTTCTTCTCGACCATACGCATCAGCAACATCAGGCCCATGTTCAAGGTGAAGTAAATCAGCGTCGCCAGGGTGAAGGCTTCAAACAGGTTGGCCGAAAATTCGGCGGTCTGTTTGGTTTGCGCCAGCAGTTCCATCAGGCCGATCAGCGAGGCCACCGAGGAGTTCTTGAACACGTTCAGGAATTCCGAGGTCAGCGGCGGAATGATGATCCGGTAGGCTTGCGGCAGCAGCACGTTCCAGTAGATCTGCGGCAGGCTGAAGCCCATGGCGCGAGCGGCGGCCTCCTGGCCACGCGGCAGCGCCTGGATGCCGGTGCGCACTTGTTCGCAGACACGCGCAGCGGTGAACAGACCCAGGCAGATGACCACGCTGATCAGTGCCGAGGTGGTCGGATTCAAGTCCTGTTTGAACCATTCCTGCAGGCCTTCAGGCAGCAGGTCGGGCACCAGGAAGTACCAGATGAACAGCTGCACCAGCAGCGGTACGTTACGAAAGAGTTCCACGTAGCACGTGGCGATACCCGATACCACGCGGTTCGGGACAGTACGCATGACACCGAGCACCGAGCCCAGCAGCAGTGCGATGATCCAGGCGGCGACGGCAATGGCGATGGTCCAGCCCAGGCCGGTGATGTACCAGTCCAGATAGGTTTCGCTGCCCACGCCAGTGGACTTGAAGAATACGCCCCAGTCCCAGTTGTAATTCATCGGGATCTCCCCTCAGATCAGTTGTTTCACGGGCACCTTCGAGCATCCAAGGGCGCAAGGCACCCTCGGATGAAAGGTTAGACACTAACTAGCTGGGGATCAGGACTTCTTTTCGTCTGCAGCTTTGTCGGTAGGATTGGCGATCAGCGCCTTGAGCTCGTCGCTCATTGGGAAGTTCAGGTTCAGGCCCTTAGGTGGGACTGGCTGATTGAACCACTTGTCGTAGATCTTGTTGATCTCGCCCGACTTGTAGAGGTCAACGATGGCCTTGTCGACCGCAGCCTTGAACGTTGGGTCATCTTTACGGACCATGCAGCCGTAAATTTCATAGGACTGCGGCGTGCCGACGATTGCCCAGCCTTTCGGATCCTTGGCCTTGGCCATTTCGCCGGCGAGCAGCGCGTCGTCCATCATGAAGGCCACGGCACGGCCGGACTCGAGCATCTGGAAGGATTCGCCGTGGTCCTTGGCCGAGATGACGTTCATTTTCATCTGCTTGTCGGCGTTCATCGACTTGAGAATGCGCTCGGACGTGGTACCTGCAGTGGTGACCACGTTCTTGCCAGCCAGGTCGGCAAAGTCCTTGTACTTGGCGTTTTCCGGCTTGCCGTCTTGTGCTTTGGTCAGCAGACGGGTGCCGACTTCAAAGATACCGACCGAGAAAGCCACTTGCTGCTGGCGCTCGACGTTGTTGGTGGTCGAGCCACACTCGACGTCAACGGTGCCGTTCTGTACCAGCGGAATACGGGTCTGGGAGGTGACCAGGTTGTATTTGACGTTCAGGTCTGGCTTGTTCAGGTCCTTTTTCAGGGACTCGACGATAGCCAGCTGGATGTCATGGGAATAACCGACGGGTTTACCCGAAGCGTCGGCGATGTAGGAGAACGGGATAGAAGCGTCGCGGTGCCCCAGGGTAATGGTGCCCGAGTCGTTGATTTTCTTCAGGGTGCCGGTCAGCTCTGCGGCGGTGACTGGCATGCTGATCAAAGCGGCCGTGATGGCTGCGCCCAACAGGTGGGGAACGATACGCATCAAAATTTCCTCGACGTTGTTTTTTTTATGGAGCCGTTGGCCGGCTCTTTCGTTCAGCGAACACTGCAATGAAGCGTTGCGCATTCGGGTACTGAGTGTAGAGCATGAGTCGTGCCAAGCCCTGACTTTGATCATAACGCCGTGAAAATACTGGGGATTAAACTTTTTTGACGCTTTGCTGGCGGGGTGATTCGTCCGGGTGGCCGAATGCGAGGGGGAGTTCCATTCGGAAATCCGAATGGGTGTGAGGCAGTGGGAGCGGGCTTGCCCCGCGATTGCGATCTGCCGTCACCTCGCAATCGCGGGGCAAGCCCGCTCCTACCCGTTGTCAGGCCGCCTGAACGCGTGCCCGGTTCAACTCCAGTCGTTGCAGGTAGTCCCGCAGTGCCTGTTGCTCCGCTGCCGTAGTGAACAAGCCAAGCTTGCTGCGACGCCACAGAATGTCATCGGCGCTGACCGCCCACTCTTCGCTGCACAGGTAATCCACCTCGCGGGTGAACAAGCCGCCGCCAATGGCTTCGCCCAGGTCTTCAGGACCCTGTACACCTTCGAGCAGGCGCCAGACGCGGCTGCCGTAAGTGAGGGCCCAGCGCTTGGCGATTTCCGCCGGCAGCCAGCCGCAACGCGCGAGGATGGCATCGGTCAGGGCTTTAGGGGTGGTCATGTCTTCGCCACCTGGCAGCGTCGCGCTGGCCGTCCAGCTGCCGCGCATCTGGGTGAAGAACGGCGCGAGTTGGGCCATGGCCGATTCGGCCAACTTACGGTAAGTGGTCAGCTTGCCGCCGAACACTGACAGCAGCGGTGCCTCTCCGGCGCTGGAGGAGAGCGCCAGGGTGTAGTCGCGGGTCACCGCCGAGGGGTTATCCGATTCGTCGTTGCACAGCGGGCGCACACCGGCGTAGGTGTGGAGGATATCGGCGCGGCTGAGCTGGTGGTTGAAGTGCTCGTTGACCACTTTCAGCAGGTAGTCCGTTTCGCCTTCGGTAATCGCGACCTTGGCCGGGTCACCGGTGTATTCGCGGTCGGTGGTACCGATCAGGGTGAAGCGCTCCAGGTACGGGATGGCGAACACGATGCGCTGATCTTCGTTCTGCAGGATATAGGCATGCTCGCCTTCATACAGCTTCGGCACGATCAGGTGGCTGCCTTGAATCAGGCGAATGCCGTAAGGCGCGCTGAGCTTGAGATCATCTTCGATGAACTTGGCCACCCATGGGCCGGCCGCATTGACCAGGGCGCGGGCCTTGATCGTCTGCTGGCTACCGTCGTTGTGTTCCAGCACTACATTCCATACGCCATCACCACGCTGGGCGCTGACGCAACGGGTACGGGTACGGATGTCCGCACCTTTCTCACGGGCAGCCATGGCGTTGAGTACCACCAGACGAGCGTCATCCACCGCGCAATCAGCGTATTCAAATCCGCGGGTGATCGCCGCTTTCAGCGGGTTGCCCGGACCAAAGCGCAGGCTGCGCGAAGCGCCGAGCTGCTTGCGTTTGCCCAGGTGATCGTAGAGGAACAGGCCGGCACGGATCATCCAGGCTGGGCGCAGGTGTGGACGGTGCGGAAGGACGAAACGCATCGGCTTGACGATGTGCGGCGCCTTGGCCAGCAGGACTTCGCGCTCGGCCAGAGCTTCACGCACCAGACGGAATTCGTAGTGCTCCAGGTAGCGCAGGCCGCCGTGGATCAGCTTGCTGCTGGCCGACGAGGTGTGGCTGGCGAGGTCGTCCTTTTCGCAGAGGAACACCGACAGGCCGCGTCCCGCCGCATCGGCGGCGATGCCCACACCGTTGATGCCACCGCCGATAACGGCGAGGTCATAGATATCGGCAAGGGCAGGCGATGACAAGCTGGATTGCGGCACGGGAGGCTTCCTCAAAGACTTTCTAACATCGAATTTGAACATTGATGTTCATTTTCGAAAATACTAGCGCAACAGAATGCTGTCTGCCAGTCGCTTTCCATAGAAAATACTGATCGGATGACAATTAAATGAAAAATAACGAACATTGGCGCTGCCACCCAGATGGTGGCAGCTGTTGCCTCAGACTACTTCCAGGCGGATTTTGTACTGGTTGAGCAGCTGGGCAAGGGCGGGCACAGGGGCCTGGTCGGTGACCAGGCAATCGATCAGGCTGATCGAGCCCAGGCGAACCATGGCGTTGCGGCCGAACTTGCTGGAGTCGGCGGCGAGGATGACCTGGCGGGCATTGGCGATGATCGCCTGGGACACCCGCACTTCCTGATAGTCGAAATCCAGCAGGCTGCCGTCTTCGTCAATACCGCTGATACCGACAAGGGCGAAATCGACCTTGAACTGGTTGATGAAGTCGACACTGGCCTGGCCCACTACACCGCCGTCACGGCGCACATTGCCGCCGGCCAGCAGCACTTCGAAGTCATCCTTGGCACTGAGGATCGAGGCCACGTGCAGGTTGTTGGTGATGATTTTCAGGTGGTTGTGATTGAGCAGCGCACGCGCAATGGATTCGGTGGTGGTGCCGATGTTGATGAACAGCGAGGCGTGGTCAGGAATCTGTGCGGCGATGGACTCGGCAATCCGCTGCTTCTCGTCGCGCATCTGGTCGGCGCGCATGGCGTAGGCGGTGTTTTCGATGCTGGAATCGTAGGCGGCGCCACCGTGATAGCGGCGTAGCAGATTGACCTCCGCCAGCTGGTTGATATCACGGCGGATGGTTTGCGGGGTAACGACGAATAACTGCGCCATTTCTTCGATACTGACGTAGCCGCGTTCACGGACCAGTTCGAGGATTTGTTGTTGGCGAGGGGGCAGGTTCATGGGCGGTCCTTTTGGGCTGCCGGGCAAATTGCGCCATGATGCCGGAGGAATGGGCTGACGGCCAGTCGCCGAAAGCAATCGCGGGGCAAGCCTGC
>NZ_JBMOWO010000151.1:0-34604 GCF_049310525.1 Pseudomonas sp. GZD-222 | reverse complement strand
ACCGGGAGACCAGCTAACCCGGTGGGAGCGGGCTTGCCCCGCGATGGCATCAGCCTGGCTCCGCCAGCGTCTGGTTTCGAAGATGCGTCAGCACAGGCGCCGCCCGTAACTTTGCGACTTCAGGAGGCTGAGTGGAGGGCACCGGAGCGAAGGGACCCGGAGCGTAGCGTAGGGCCGTATGCAGGAGCAGGCGGCTTTGCCTACTTTCCCCAAGAGGAAAGTAGGCCGCCGTAAGGGCGGAAGGGGCTGGCAGCAGCGCCACAGCAAATGGATAAGCTCACAGCCACAGCATCCAATCTAACCCAACCCAAGAACCCCGGGATTCCATGAAGAACCTCCCAAAAGGGGGTACTGGTATCAAGTCAACGACGAAGTTTGGCGCAATGATCCTGCACCGGCTGTGCCGCCGTGTACCACACATAATCAGCGCTTTCAGCCGTCACGGTCTTGCCCACCTCGGCCAGGATCAATACCTGATTCCCTTCACCCGCACCCAGATCGCTCAGGTGCAGCGGCACCCCCAGATCCTTGCGCACATGAAAGGCCCCGGCCAGCAACAGCGCAGGCGCCGGGGCGGCCAGCAGGCTTTCGGCCATGCGCCGGTCGCGCTGTTGTTGCACGGCGAGCATGGCCGGCATCTGCGTTTCGGGCAGCAAGCCGCAATGCGACTCGCGGATATCATCGAGCAGTGTGGCTTGAACCTGCGGGAGGGTAGACGCTGTACCCTCAAGCACCGGACGCTGCTTGTAGATCTGCATGATCTGCGCGCGGTTCAGGTTGGCTGAAAGCAACGGGTAGGGTTGACGCAGGGCATAGGTGACCAGCGCGCCATACACGCTCCAGTCCCAGTTGGCCTGCCAGGCGAGCGCCTGGAACGGGTCGCTCGGCGGTTGCCCGGCACGGGTCGCCGCCTGGGCGGCATTGACCTTGTCTTGCTGGTCCGGATTGATCATCTCCATCAGCAGGCTGCCTTGTGCCCGCTGGCTGGCCAGTTCGCGCAGCAGCCACAGTTGCAGGGCATGGTGGTCGGGGTTGTCGTGTTGTTCACCGACCAGCACCCGAGGTGCGGTGGCCAGGCGTTCAACCAACTCTTGCGGGCTCAAGGTGCGGCCAGTGGCCAGTTCGCGGATCACCCCCAGTTCGGCATGGTCACGACCTTGTTGCGCGATGGGCGCCGGTGGTGGCAGTACGTCTCGGGACTGGCAGGCCGCCATCAGGCTGACCAGGCAAATCAATAGCAGGCGCATCGGGATTCCTTGCTCAGTAGTGACCCCTCGATCACCGCAGGATGAGGGGTGTGTTTTCAGCGTGCGATGATCAACGGGTGGCCACGTTCCGGGTGCTGGTGAATCAGCACCTGTAACCCATACACCGCCGCCAGCGCATCAGCGGTCAGCACTTCTGCCGGTGGGCCGTAGGCGTGGGGCAGGCCGTCTTGCAGCAACAGCAGTTGATCGCAGTAACGTGCAGCCAGATTGAGGTCATGCAGGATCACCAACACCGCCGCGCCACGTTCGGCGAAGTCGCGCACCGCTTGCAAAATGGTGTGCTGGTGCAGAGGGTCGAGCATCGAAGTCGGTTCGTCGAGCAACAGCGTCTGCCCCTCGGCACCGGGCCATAGCTGGGCCAATACCCGGGCCAGGTGAACGCGTTGGCGCTCACCACCGGACAGCGCCAGGTAGCTACGTTCGGCAAGGTGCATGGCATCGGCGGCGGCGAGCGCTTCGCTGACGATTTCGGCGTCACGCACGCGGCCAGTGGCATGCGGCAGGCGCCCCATGCCGACTACTTCATTGACCGAAAAAGCGAAGTTCAAGCTGGAACTCTGCGGCAGTACGGCGAGGCGTTTGGCGCGCTCCTGGCCGGGCCAGTCGGCAAGCGCGCGCTGGTCCAGGCTGACGTGGCCCTCGGTAATCGGTAACTCGCCACACAATGCCGCCAGTAAGGTGCTCTTACCGGCGCCGTTGGGGCCGAGCACACCGAGCACTTGCCCGGGATGCAACTGGATACCAATGTTGGCCAGTACGGTGCGCTGGCCGCGGCGTACCAGCAGGTTGTCTGCTTCAAGCATCAGGTGCGCCCCCGTACCAGCAAAAAGAGGAAGAATGGCGCACCGATCAGAGCCGTCACGATGCCGATCGGCAATTCGGCGGGCGCCAGCAGCAAGCGCGCGATCAGGTCAGCCAGCAGCAACAGACCTGCGCCAGCGAGCAAGGAGGCGGGCAGCAACACCCGATGATCCGGGCCAACCAGCAGACGCATCAGGTGCGGTACCACCAGGCCAATGAAACCGATAAGCCCCGCCGCTGCAACGGCGGCACCGACGCCCAAGGCGGTACACAACACCAGCTCCAGTTTGATTCGCTCGACATCGAAGCCCAGGTGACGGGCCTCCGACTCACCCAGCAGCAATGCATTGAGTGCGGCGGCGCGGCGCGGCAGCCACAAGGCTACTCCCACAGCCACAATCAACAACGGCCACAGGCGTTGGTAACTGGCACCGTTGAGGCTGCCCAGGTTCCAGAACGTCAGGGTGCGCAGGGTGGCGTCATCGGCCAGGTAGGTGAACAGGCCGACCCCGGCCCCGGCCATGGCGGTCATCGCCACACCCGCCAGTAACATGGTAGCGACGTTGGTCTGGCCATTGCTGCGCCCGAAGCGATACACAACAAAGGTGACGATCAGGCCGCCAGCAAAGGCGCACACCGACAGCACATAAGGCTCGATGGCCGGCGGCATGCCACCGACCAGGCTGCCGCCGACGATGGCGATGGCCGCCCCGAGTGCGGCCCCGCCCGATACGCCGACCAGGCCCGGGTCGGCCAAGGGGTTGCGGAACAACCCCTGCATGGCTACCCCGGACAACGCCAGCACCGCCCCGACTGCAACCCCGAGCAAGGTGCGTGGCATGCGAATCTGCCCGAGGATCAGGTCCGCCTGTTGCGTGGTGTCGCCGTCCAGCGGCAGGCCGATCAGACGTAACCCGGCCTTCAGCGTTTCGCCCAAGGGCAGGCTGACCGGCCCAAGGGCCAGCGACAGCCAGACCACCAACACCAACACCAGTCCCAGAGCGAGCAGCATCGGCCGCGGTCGGACAATCGCCGTCATTGGCCAGCCTCGGCGCTCAGCGTCTTGACTTGCGGATAGAAGGCTGTGGTCAGCATCGCCAGCGCATCCGGCACCCGCGGGCCAAGGCCACCGACCAGCAGGGTCGGGTCGATCACCAGCACGCGGCCGTCACGACCGGCCTGGGTTTGCACCAGTACCGGGTTCTGCTCAAGTAACGCGGTACGTGCTGCGTCGCCTTGCAGACGACTACCGGCCAAGAGAATCACCTGCGGATCGAGGGCCAGCATGGCTTCGCTGGACACCGGCTTGTAGCCATTGTGTGCACCCAGGCTTTGGCCGCCGGCCTGTTCGATCATCCAGGCCGCCAGGGTGTCCTTGCCCGCCACTTGCAGGTTGCCCCCGGAATGGCTGAGCAACAGCAATACCCGTGGCGCCGGATGCTGCTGACGAGCCTGTTCGACCACGGCGGCCTGCTGTTGCAGACGCTGCTGGTAGTTGTTCAGCAGAGCCTGCGCCTGAGACTGCTGGCCCAGCAACTGGCCCAGCGTTGTCAGGTTTTTTTGCAAGGTGGGCACATCGGCCTTGGCCGATAGCAACTCAATGCGCACGCCCGACGCCTTGAGTTGTTCGAGAACCGGCGGCGGGCCCATTTCATTACTGCCGACCAGAATGTCCGGACGCAGGGCGAGAATGCCCTCGGCCGCCAGCGCACGCTGGTAGCCGATGCCGGGCAGGCTGTGCAACGAACGCGGGTACTGGCTGGTGCTGTCGACGCCGACCAGCTTGCTTTCGCCGCCCAGGGCAACGACCCATTCGCTGAAGGCACCGCCAGCGCTGACCCAGCGCTGGGGCAAAGTGTCGCTGGCGCTGGCCAGCTGGCTGAACAGCACGCCAGCGCAGGCCAGGAGGATTTTCTTACGCATCAAGGGGTTTCCTCAGGCGGTCATCAGGGGGGCGGATTCTGCCAGAGTACGCCAGTCGTCACGCTCTGGCACACCTGGCTTGCGCACACCGAACAGCTGGATGACCAGTTCGCCGTTGGCATCGAAGCCTTCGTAGCTGGTGACGATGCCATCAACGCTTGGCTTGCGCACACGCCACAGTTCAGTCACGCCTGTGGTCTTCAGGTGCAGGTTGAATGCGGGGTCGAGCACGTTGAACCAGGTGTCCATCCAGCGCAGGTTGCTGACCGGACCCGAGTGGATCTGGATGCAGTGCTGGTTGCCGACGAACACCATGATTGGCACTTCGCGCTTGCCGGCTTCTTCAATAAGGTTGGTCAGCTCGACGGTGGCCAGCGGCTCGGCCCATTGATGACCGGCCAGGCGCAAGGCCTGGGTGCGCGCTACATCATTGCGCTTGAGCAGGGCGAAGAAGTCGTGGGTGTCCTGAAGTTGCGACCACTCAGTGCGCAGCTTGTCGGCGTCGACGTCGGCGTCGGCGCGCGGGGCTTTGGCAGCGGGCAGCGGTTGCAGGTCCAGATCAGCGCTTTGCTCTTCGGCACGCAAGCGTTCTACCAGTGGTGCCCAGGCAGCCTCTTCGCTGGTGGCGGTGAGGAACACCTTGTGCACGGCTGTGCCTTGGCGGTCAAAGATCTGGATGCTGCGCTGAGGGCCGCGTGCGGTGTCTTCGTCGACGGCGAACACGCTGGCCCAGCCGCTGAGGAACAGGCGCAGGTCGATGTCCGGCGACAACACCATGCCCATCTGGCCGCTGCCCATGATGGTCACTTCGTGATAAACGCCTTTGCGCTCGTGGACGCAGTGCTCGTTGCGGGTCAGCGCCATGATGTAACCCAGTTCGCCCAGCGCAGGCAGCAAGGTTTTCCATTCCGGGCGCAGGCGCACGGTGTCGACACCCAGGCGGCTGGCGGTCAGTTCGGCCTCGCTGACCCCGAGCGTGCTGGCGGCATCGCGTGCACGCAGGCCCGCTTGCTCGGTGCGTAGTTGTTGCCACTGCTGATACAGCGCAGGGCCGGCGGTCAGGGCGAGAGTAGGGGCAGTCATGGTTTAACTCCTCAGGGTCATCGGTTCGCCGTCAGGGCGAATTCTATTGGTATTTCCACGCGGCTGGGCACGGCCCGGCCATCGATTACTTCCGGGCGAAAGCGCCACCGGGTCACGGCGTCGAGTGCGGCCTGATCAAGGCTTTGCACACCCGAAGACCGTACCAACGTGAGCTTGAGCTGGTTGCCACGCTCATCCAGGCGCACCTCGACGCGGACAACCCCTTGCTGGTTGCGGCGACGGGCTTGCGAGGGATAGCGAGGTGGCGGGGGAGGGCTGACGAAATTGGGACGCAGGCTGAGCACCGGGGCAGCCGATGGCATAAGCGGGAGGCTGTTGGTATTTGCCGGTGCTGGTCGGCTTGCTGCTTGCGCTATCGGCGATGCTGCAGGCGCAACGGCAGGCGGGCCGGGACGCGGTTCGACGCGTGGCGGCGCTGCTGATTTGACGATGGCCGGAGGCGCTTGGGCTGGCAGCGGTTTGCTGACTGTCGGCGCGGGCTTCGCCACGACGGGTGTTTTCGGCGGCGCGGGAGCTACGGCCGGCGCTACCGCTTGCGGGCGAGCGGGTGCTGCCGGTACGGCCTCAGCGGCGGCTGCAAGGCTGACCAGTTGAATGGCCAGCGGCGCTTGCCAGGTCATCGGCTCGGGCTGTGCCCGTAGCGAGTGCAGCAGCCAGCCTGCGCCCGCATGCAGCGCAACTGACAGTACCAGATAGCCCCAAGGTTGCTTCATGCACGCACTATTTTTATTAATAAGAATGCATATGGTAATAATTTGCATTTGTAAGTCAAGCTGGTTATTGTCGCCGCCGCTGCCAACGGAGCGATTTCGGTGACGCACCCTTCACAGATAAGGGGCCAATTACTGAGCGCATAACAAAATCAAACATATCCCCGTCAGCCCCGACGGTTAACGCAGGAGCGCCCGATCGCCGACCTGCAAGCACCGCGGCTGACCATCAGGAGTTAAGTTAGATGTCGATCCGCCCGCCATTTCCCCAGCGTTCCTGGCTTGCCTTGCTGCTGCTTTCGCCATCGCTGGCCCTGGCTGCCGAGCCCGTTACCCAGTTCGATACGATCAGCGTGACCGCTACGCGCACCGAGCAAACCCTGTTGCAGGTGCCGAGTACGGTGTCGGTGCACGACGAACGGGAAATCGATCAGCACAACGACAAGAACCTCAAGGATCTGGTGCGTTACGAGCCGGGCGTTTCGGTCAGTGGCACCGGCAACCGCTTCGGTCTGTCGGGCGCCAACATCCGCGGTATCGACGGCAACCGCGTGTTGACCCAGGTCGATGGTGTGCGGGTTCCGCAAAGCAACTTCTTCAGCCCGTTCCAGGACGTGCGCAGCAACTACGTCGACCTCGACACCATCAAGCAGGTGGAAATCATCCGTGGCCCGGCGTCCTCGCTGTACGGCAGCGATGCCATTGGCGGTGCGGTCAGCTTCCTGACCAAAGATGCTGCCGATTACCTGGAAGAGGGTGATGACACCTACGCCCGCTTCAAGACCGGCTATGACGGCAGCGATGACAGCTGGCAGCGCAGCGCCACGTTCGCCGGCCGCACCGGCAGCGTTGATGGCCTGTTGCACCTGGGTCGCCGTGACGGTCAGTCGACCGATACCTTCGGCGGCAACGGCGGCGTTGGCAGTGCGCGTGAAGAAGCCAACCCACTCGACTACACCACCGAGAACCTGCTGGCGAAGCTGGGTTGGGACTACGGTGACGGTAACCGCCTGCAGTTCACCTATGAGCGTTACCAGGATGACGCCAACAGCAACCTGCTGAGCGATATCACCTCACGGGCGACGTTCACCAGCCCGGCGATTCTCGGTTCGCAATCGAAAGACAGCATTGACCGTGACCGCTACAGCCTGGAGCACACCCTGAGCCTGGACAGCCTGCTGGCCGACCAGCTGAAATGGCAGCTCAACTACCAGGAAAGCAACAACAGCCAGAAAACCCTGCAGCAGCGCCAGACCGCCACCAGAGTCAATCGCGTGCGTTCGCGCGACTCGCAGTACGATGAGCGTCTGTGGAGCCTGAACACCCAGGCAGACAAGCAGTTCGCCGTCGGTGATACCCGCCACCACATGATCTACGGTGCCGAGCTCAAACGCATCGAAGCCAGCAACCTGCGCAAAGGTAGCGAAGTTCGCCTGGACACCGGCGCGACAGTGCCGGCCACCGAGAATTTCCCGGTCAGCGACTTCCCGGATCCGACCAGCGAATCCCTGGGGCTGTTCGTCCAAGACAGCATCGAAATCGGCCGCTGGACCCTGTTGCCGGGCTTGCGCTACGACTACTACCGCCAGACCCCGCACGTCACTGACGAGTTCCTCAACGGGCTGCCGGCAGAAACCGATCCCTCGCGCATCACTGACGATCACATCTCGCCAAAATTCGCCGTCACCTATCAGCTGACCGAGCATGAAAGCGTCTACGGCCAATACGCTGCCGGCTTCCGCGCGCCAAGCCCGGTGAATATGTACGGTGAGTTCAGCAACCCGCAATTCGGGTACCAGCAGATCGGCAACCCGGACCTGAAACCGGAAACCAGTGACAGCTACGAATTCGGCTTGCGTGGCCGCTATGACCTGGGCAGCTTCGGTGTCGCCCTGTTCTACAACAAGTACAAAGACTTCATTGCCACCGACACCGTGCCAGATCCTAACGGCACCGGCCTGTTGACCTTCCAGCCACGTAACCTGGGCAAGGTCACCATCCGCGGCGCCGAAGCCAAAGGTGACATCAAGCTTGATGCCTTCATGCCTGCCGGTACCCGTGCCCTGGGTTCGATTGCCTACGCCCGTGGCAAGGATGAAGAGTCGGGCCAGGCGCTCAATAGCGTCGATCCGCTCAAGGCCGTTATTGGCCTGGGTTACGATGCGCCGAGTGGCATTTATGGCGGGCAGTTGACCTGGACCCTGGTCAAAGCCAAGGACCGCGTCGACCACACCGGCGACGCCGACTTGCTGATCGACCGTCAGTTCGAAACCCCGGGCTACGGCGTACTCGACCTCAATGCCTGGTGGCAGGTCACCGAGCAAGTGTCGATCAATGGCGGCTTGTTCAACGTTACCGACAAGAAGTACTGGAACTGGGGTGACGTCCAGGGCCGCGATGAAGAATCCGCGAGCCTGGGTCGTCTGACTCAGCCAGGGCGCTATGCAGCGGTCAACGTGATCTGGGAAATCTGATCCAGGCCGCTGCTGTCGGTGGGAGCGGGCTTGCCCCGCGATGCGGTCTGACTGTAACTCCGCAATCGCGGGTCAAGCCCGCTCCCACAGACGGTTAATCGTCATCGTCATCGTCATCGTCATCCCGGTCGCGGCGGCGGTCATTGTCGTAGTAACGATAACGGTCGTCGTCGCGATAGCGTTTGTTGTACTTGCGATGGTCGCGGTCATCGCGGTCGTCGTCCCAGTCGCGGGAATAGCGATGGTCGCGATCCCAGCGATGATCGTCGCGGTCGTAGTCGTGGTAGTAGCAGCCAGCGGTGGCCAGTACCGTGGTGATCACGGCGAATCGGGTCAGATGTTTCAGCACTGTGGTTCCTTGATCCGCACAGCGGTTGGGAGGGTACAGGCTCAGACCATCAGTTCGGTTTTTTGTTTCCGGGTGAGGGGTTGTGACCTGGACTGGATCTCGGATGGGAGCTTATCCATTTGGTGTGGCGCCGCTGCCGGCCCCTTCCGCCCTTACGGCGGCCTACTTTCCTCTTGGGGAAAGTAGGCAAAGCCGCTTGCTCCTGCATACGGCCCTACGCTGCGCTCCGGGTCCCTTCGCTCCGGCACCCTCCGGGGCCACGCGGCCTACGACTTGCTGCGCCAAGTCTACGGCTCGCGTTCTTCGGCTACGCCGAAGGTGCTGCGCACTGGCCCCTACAGGCACCTCCACTCAGCCTCCTGAAGTCGCAGTTCGCGGCGCCTGTACTTGCATGTATGAAGATCAAGATCAAGATCAAAAGCGGGATTGCCCGTAATGGTGTCAGCTTGGCTCCGCCAACCTGTGACCTCGAAATTTTATAAAAAGCCAAAAAAAAGGCTCACACGAGGTGAGCCAAAATCGACGTTCTGAAGGGAAGAGTCCCTAATGTAAGGGGCCGCCGTTAAGTGGACGTTAACGCCTGTTACGCTCAGTCATTGAACCGTGGCAACTCGATGCGGGCCAGCAATCCGCCGCCAGGCGCATTACGCAAGGTCAGCTCGCCGCCTTGCTCGCGAACCGCTGTACGTGCCGACGGCAAGCCCAGGCCGACGCCGCCGGTGTCGCGATTGCGCGAGGTTTCCAGGCGAAAGAACGGCACAAACACTTCTTCCAGGGCCGCATCCGGAATCCCCGGGCCGTGATCGCGCACTTCGATGAACAGGCTGTGGGCATTGCTGCTCAGGCGAATTGCCGGTGCCTGAGCATATTTGACGGCATTCTCTATCAAGTTTGTTACGGCTCGTTTCAAGCCTAGCGGCCGACCGAGGTACACCAGGTTTGCCGGTCCTTCGAAGTCCACAACTATTTGCTGGTCGCGGTAATCATCGACCAGGGTCTGCAGCAGTTCGGCGAGGTCGAACGGCGTGGTGGTTTCCAGGTGGGTTTCGTCGCGGAAGAAACCCAGCGCCGCATTGATCATGCTCTGCATTTCATCGACATCACGGAACAGCTTGCGCTGTTGCTCGGCGTCTTCAATGAACTCGCCACGCAGGCGCATGCGTGTCAGCGGCGCGCGCAGGTCGTGGGAAATGGCGGCCAGCATCTGCGTGCGCTCAGCGATGAAGTGCTGAATCTGTGCCTGCATGGTGTTGAACGCGGTGATCGCCTGGCGCAGTTCATACGGGCCTTCCGGGCGAATCGGCGGGGCGCGCAGGTCGCTGCCAAAACGCCGCGCGGCACGGGCGAAACGCTGCAGCGGGCCGGCCAGCTGGCGTGTACCGATCCAGGCCACCAGCACCGCAGCAACCAGGGCGAGGATGCCGATGATGGTGAAACGCATCGCTGAACTCAGGCCCCAGCTGCGGTACGGCGGGGTGAACGCCAGCCAGCTGCCGTCGGCCATTTGAATGACCAGCTTGTAGTGTGCGTCCGGGCCGCCGTCGGGCCAGTTGGAAGGCTGGAAGCCTTCAAGCAGGCGCGGGCGTGTGGCCAGCAGCTGTTGCAATTCCGGAACCGCGTCAGGATCGATCAGCTCACCGGGGCCGGGCAGGGTGAGGGCTTCGCGCCGGGGGCTCCACTGCACTTGCAGTTGCGGATTGCTCGCGCTGTTGGCCAGTTGCTCGCGCTGCGCAACGGGCGCTGCATCCAGGATCCGCGTGGTCACGGCGATCTGTTCGAGCAAGCCGGTATGGCTCAAGGGCGGTCGCGCCCAGACACCGGCCAGTTGCACGAAGAGGATGTTCAGCGCCACCGAGATCAGCATGGCGGCGATGATGGTCAGTGCGATGCGCCGGCTGATGCCGTCGTGGTGCAGGCCCAGGCGGATCATGTGCGGCTGACCTTGGCGTCGAACAGATAGCCGCCGTTGCGTACCGTGCGAATCAGCGCCGGGCGCTTGCTGTCCGGTTCGATCTTGCGCCGCAGGCGGCTGACCTGCACATCGATGCTACGGTCGTAGGCCTCATGGCCCTGGCCTCTGGCCAGGTCGATAAGTTGCTCGCGGGTAAGGATGCGCTGCGGGTGCTCAAGAAACACCAGGAGCAAATCGAACTCGCCGGCCGACAACGGCACCATCACCCCTTGCGGGGTGCGCAGTTCGCGGCGGGTGACATCCAGTTGCCAGTCGTCGAAGCGGATCAGCGGACGGGTTTCTTCACCCAAGCTGCGCAGTTGTTCGCCTGCCCGGCGCTGCACGGCACGCAGCCGGGCCAGCAGTTCACGAGCGTCGAAAGGCTTGCCGACATAGTCATCGGCGCCCAGTTCAAGGCCGACAATGCGGTCGCTCAGCTCATCCATGGCGGTGAGCATGATGATCGGGATACCGGTGCTGCTGCGCAGCTTCTGGCACAGGTTCAGACCGCTTTCGCCGGGTAGCATCAGGTCGAGGATGATGGTGTCCGGACGCTGGTTTTCGATAGCCGCCCACATTGCTGTGCCATTGGCGGCCAGGTCGACTTCGTAGCCATGCATGACAAAAAACTTCTTCAGCAGGGCACAAATTTCCACATCGTCATCGACGATCAGCAGTCTGCTCACGGTTAGGTCCAGTGGGGCGTGAAAAGTGTGTATCTAAAACCATTCTGCGGCCTTGGTCATATATTTCAAACATGCAATAAAGCTGCAGCCGCGACACAAAGTGGACATCAGCCAGCAAAGGCCTTGGGCGATCCTGACGGCAGTCCAAACCAAGGGTATTTTCCATGCCGGCACAACCTCCAATCGACGGCCTTGACTGCAGCCAATTCCTGACCCTCGACCTACGCACCCAGGATCTGTGGCGCAACGCGCTGCTCAGTTACCAGGACTCGCGCCTGGGGCTTAGCAGCGAAGGTTCGCAGATGATTTTGAGCCACTACTTCGAGCGTTACAGCCCAAGCAACAGTCAATGGATGGAGTACAGCTACACGGTACCGCTGGCGGAACTGGTGCACTGGATCATGGCCAACGGGCAATTGCGCGTTGACCGTTCCGGCACTGCCCCGCGGGCGGCTCGCCAGCAGAATGGGAGTGCGCGTCATGCGTAATCAGTTGATTGCACCGGTACTGTGCCTGTCGCTGCTGATGGTCGGTTGCAGCCAGAACAAGGTGTCGCCCAAGGAATACTCCGGCTTTCTGCGCAACTATGACCAGTTGAGTGAGCACAAGACCGCATCGGGCGAGTCGGTGCTGCGCTGGATCAGTCCGAAACTGCACATGGAGCGCTACACCCAGGTGTACATCGCGCCTAGCCAGTTCTATCCGCAGCCCAAGGCCAGCGCGCAGATCCCCGAAACCACCTTGAAGGCGATCACCACCTATTACGATGCAGCACTCAAGCGTGAGTTGAGCAAGGTACTGAACCTGGTCGATCAGCCAGGGCCGAACACCTTGATCGTGCGTCCGGCGATCACTTCGGTTGGCGCTCATACCCAGTCACTGCACTTCTATGAGTACCTGCCGGTGACCCTGGTGGCCGCCGGAGTCAGCAGTGCCGTCGGCATCCGTGACATGGACAGCGTGATCGCCACCGAAGCGGCCTTCCTCGATGGCGGCAGCCGTGCCGTGGTCGCCGAAGTGGTGCGCAAGGGCACCGGCCTGCCGCTGGAGAACGACGATCAGGTAATGACCGCGGAAAACCTGAAAATGGTTCTCGACGGTTGGGCGCAGGACTGGCGTAACGCTGCTGTTGCCCTCAAGCAGCAAAACGCGGCGGCCTTCACAGGGCAAAAATCCACGGCACCATAAACACGCTGACCACCATCACCAGCAAGGTGAACGGTACGCCGACTTTGACGAAGTCGGCAAAGCGGTACTGCCCGGGGCCGAGCACCAGGGTATTGACCGGTGACGACACCGGGGTCATGAACGCCGCCGAAGCCGCCAGGGCGACGATCATGGCGAAGGGGTAGGGCGAGGCGCCCAACTGTTCAGCGGTACTGATCGCCACCGGGGCCATCAGTACCGCTGTAGCGGTGTTGGAAATGAACAAGCCGATGATCGCGGTGATGGCGAACAGGCAGGCGAGAATCAGATAAGGCCCGGCCTCCCCGAGCACCTGCACCAGCACATTCACCGCAATCGCGATCCCGCCGGTTTTCTGCAAGGCCAGGGCAAACGGCAGCATGCCGACGATCAGGATCAGGCTCTGCCAGTGGATCGCGCGGTAGGCGCTGTTCATGTCGATACATCGCCCGGCCCCCATCAGCAGGCAGGCGATCAGCGCGGCGATGACATTGGGAACCACACCGCTGATCATCAGGCCGACCATCACCGCCAGGCTGATCAGGGCATAAGGCGCCTGGTTCAGGGCCGGGGCGACATTGTCCACTTCCGCCGGCAGGCTCAACACCAGAAAGTCTTTGGGCTGGGCCTGCAACTGGCGCACCGACTTCCACGGGCCGATCACCAGCAGGGTGTCGCCAAGCTTGAGTTTCTCTTCCACCAACTGTTCTTCAATCGCGTTCTGGCCGCGGCGCAGACCGACCACGTTCAGGTCCCAGCGGCTGCGAAAGTTCAAATCCAGTACGCTTTTGCCGATCAACTGCGAGCCGGGTACCACCGCCACTTCGGCCATGCCCACGGCATGCGACTGATCGATGAAGTAGGCCGCCTTGAAGTGCAGGGGTTCGAGTTTCATGGTCTGGCACAGGCTGCGCAGATCGTCACGGGGAGCAAACAGATCGAGCAGCAGCACATCGCCCTCGTGCACTGTGGTGCTGGAGTCGGGGCTGATCACCCGGGTGGTGAACTTGTGCTGGCGCTCGATGCCGACCACGTTGGCGCCATGCACGGTGCGCAATTTCAACTCACTGAGGCTGTGACCGATCAAGGGTGAATCCGGGCGCACCCGCAGGCGTCGTTCACGACCGGCCAGCTTGTAATCGATGATCAGGTCGAGCAGGGTACGGCGGGTTTGCGCGCTACCGTCCTTGCGCACTTCACCGCTGAGCCAGTGGCGGGTCAGCAGCATGTAGCCGACGCCGAGGGCGAGGATCACCAGGCCGAACGGGGTAAAACTGAAAAAGCTGAAGCCGGCCTCACCGTGGCGCACCAGCTCGCTGTGCACCACCACGTTGGGCGGTGTGGCCACCAGGCTGAGCATACCGCTGATCAAACCGGCAAAACTCAGCGGCATCATCAAGCGACTGGGTGACACCTTCATGCGTGCGGCAATGCTCAGCACCACCGGAATGAAGATGGCCACCACCCCGGTGGAACTCATCACCGACCCCAGCCCGGCCACGCAGACCATCAGCAGCACCAGCAAGCGCACCTCGCTGTTACCGGCGCGATCGGCCATCCACTCGCCGATGCGGTAGGCAATGCCGGTACGTACCAGGCCTTCGCCGATCACGAACAGCGCCGCGATCAGCACCACGTTGGGGTCACTGAAACCGGCCAGGGCTTCCTGGACGCTGAGGATACCGGTCAGCGGTAACGCCACGATCACCAGCAGGGCGACGACGTCCATGCGTGGCTTGTTGGCGATGAACAGGACCACGCTGGTAAACAGCAGGCCAAGCACCCAGAGCAATTCGTGGTTCATGCAATCTTCCCGATCCTTGAAGGCTGCGAGTTTGGCAGAAAGTGCAGGGTGGTTCATTGATTTGCGTAAGCGCTTCTACGCATAGGGCGTGAGTAACTCGGGCCCCTGGTTGCGCACATTGCCTACCGCTTTATCCACGCGATACCAGGCGAATGCCTCGGCAGGTTCACCGAGGTTGAGCAACATCTGTTCGGCCTGGGCCTTGTCACATTCCGGGTTCAGCCAGTCCCTGGCCAATGCAGGCGCCAGTACGACCGGGCGGCGGTCATGGATGTCGACCATGCCTCCGACACTGTCGGCGGTGATGATGACAAAACCATCGTCGTCGGCTACGCCCCATTGGCCAATGCCGGCACAGAATGCCGGCAGACCATCGCGGCGGTGGATGTAGTAGGGCTGTTTTTTCGCCTCGCCTTCATCGACCCATTCGAACCAGCCATCAACCGGTACGATCAAGCGCTGCCCCCAGATCGTCCGAAAGAACGGTGAGTGCGCGACTTTCTCCACCCGTGCATTGATCGGCGGCGCCCGATCATGCGCCCAGTGTGGGCGCCAGCCCCAGCGCAGCCAGCGGGCTTGATCGGGTGTGAACACGGCAACCTGGGTACTGGGCGCGACGTTGAAGTGCGCCAAGGGTTGATCGCCGACCTCGTTGGCCAGGGCGCCGGGCATGCTCAGCGCGTCAACGAAGTCATGAATACCGTGATACTGGCTGAGTCTTCCGCACATGCGGTTTGGCCTTTTTCAGGTAAGTAACGGCATCTGATACGGTATCAGCGGTTATCTTCGGCAAAAATACAGGGAAACGAATTAACCCATATAGCGAAGGGTTATTGGCTAATCACTCCGGCTTCTTCAACTATAGCCCGCAGTGATGTAGGGCTTTGTTCGCAGGGAAGCGCACGCATGGCAAAACATATTTTCATCGTCGGTGGTGGCGTCGGCGGCACCATGCTCGCCAACCAGTTGGTCAGCAAACTCTATCCGGAGATTCTGCGCGATCAGGTGCGCATCACCTTGCTGTCCAATTCTCCTGACCATTACTACAAACCGGCGTTCATGTACGTGGCCTTCGACCTGTTCTTTCAGGACGAGTTGAAGCGCCCCGAGCGTTCGTTGCTGCGACCGGAAATCGATTTTCAGGTACAGGACGTGACCCGCTTCGAGTTCGCCGCGCAGACCCTGCACACACGCAGTGGCAAGCGCTTCGGCTACGACTTTCTGGTCATCGCTACCGGTTGTGTTCCGGCCCCGGAGCGCATCGAAGGCCTGCAGCTGGGCGGTGATCATTTCTATCAGTATCAGCCGGCGCGCCAGCTCGCGCAGCGCCTGGCCAGCATCGAGAAAGGACGGATATTCATCACCGTGTCTTTCCCGCAGACGCCGAACGTGCCGCATCAATGTGGTATCGCGCCGGTGGAAACCACGCTGATGCTCGATGACTACCTGCGCCGCCGTGGCGTGCGTGACAAGGTCGAGGTCATCTACACCTACCCGACTACCGCACAGCTATTGCGCAATTGCCTGTTCCTGCAGCGGCCTACCGGCGAGATTCTGCCGAGCATTTTTGCCCAGAAAAACATCCAGTTTCAGCGCGGCTTCACCTTGGCCAAGGTCGACCCTGATCAACGCATTGCCTACTCCGAAGAAGGCGACGCGCAACCGTACGACATTCTCATGGCCACGCCACCGATCCGGGCGGTGGACGCGGTGCTGGAAAGTGGCGCATCCCGGGCGGCGAACCAGGAAGGCTGGCTGCCGACCAACCATGAGACCTTGCAGGTGTATGGCCTGGACGGGGTGTATGTGATCGGCGATACCGTTGATCTGCCGGTGAGCAAGGCTGGTGGCGCCTGCCACAACCAGGCGCCGGTGATTGCCAACAACATCGCCGGTGAGATTCGCCTCGGGCGGACGGTGGCGGTGTATGACGGCAAGGTCCAGGCCGCCGCGCAAATGGGCCTGCACGCCGGCATGCCGCTGACCTACGACTATCGCCACGATGTGCTGCCGACGCCGCCGACCAAGCTCGGCAGCCTGCTCAGGAATGGATTCAATCGCGGCCTTTATTGGGCCGCTGCACGCGGCATGCTTTGACCCGACCACGGGAGGAGCCGATTGACATGGAAGTGACCGATACACTGGCCCTGCACGGCGACAATCCGGGCCTCGAGGCTTTGTTGAACAAGCTGCAACCGCTGCTCGACGGCGGGCGCCTGGACAATCTGGTCGACCTCGCGTCTTTGCTGTCCGACCTGGTCGATCTGCTGGATGCGGCGCTGGTGGAGAAGCTTTCGGTGCAGTTCGAAGAGGCCACGGCACTGACCTGGACCCTTGGCAATGCCATCCGCCACGCGAGGGCCCAGGCCCGCGAACACACCACCGCGCCCAGTCTGTATGGCTTGCTGATGATGTTGCGAGACCCGCACACCCGCCGCGGCTGTGCCCTGGTGCTCGGGGTGTTGAACGCCATCGGCAAACAGGATTGATCGTTCGCAAAGGAATGCGCACATGTTCGTCAAAGAAAGTACCAGCGAACCCGGGGGCACTAGTGCCTGGGACCCGAAAAGCTACCTGCAATTTGCCCGGCTGCGCGAGCGGCCGGTCATTGAACTGCTTGAGCGCCTGCCGCTGCAGGCGCCCGAGTGTATCTATGATCTAGGCTGCGGTACCGGCATTGCCACGCGCTTGCTCGCCGAGCGCTGGCCGCGGGCCGAATTGTTCGGTGTCGACAGCTCCGTCGAGATGCTGCAAGAGGCGCTGGCGCTACCTATCAAGGTCAACTGGTTGAACGTCGATGTCAGCCAGTGGCAGGCCGAAAAGCCGGCCAGCCTGTTGTTCGCCGCCGCCGTGCTGCACTTTATCGAAGACCATGAGAGCCTGCTGCCGCGTCTGCTCGGGCAATTGCAGAAGGGCGGTTGCCTGGCCGCGCACATGCCCAACTGGCGCGACGCCCCTTGGTATCAACTGATGCTCAGGGCGCTCAGCGAACCCGGACCCAGCGGCCAGCCGCTGGGCACCTTGGCGCTGCGCAAGTTCATGGCCTCGCGCAATGTGCTGTCGCTCGACAGCTATTATCGCCTGCTGGCACCACTGACCCGCGAGCTGGATATCTGGGAGACCGAGCACTTGCAGGTGGTCGAAGGTAACTCGCCGATCTTCGACTGGGTCAAGGTGTCGGCGCTGCGTCCGGTGCTCAGTGCGTTGAATGAATTCGAGCGCGAAATCTTTCTGAATAAATACCTGAAGCTGTTGCACGGTCACTACCCGGTCGAGGAAGACGGGCGCACGTTGTTTCCGTTCAAACGCACATTTATCGTCGCCACCGTGTGAGGTGCGGGTGTTGGCGGCCGGGCAATGCTAAAGTCGGCTTTTTTTCCGACGAGGGTGAGTCATGCGGGTAGTAATGGCGATGGTCGCTGCAGCACTGTTGGCCGGTTGTGCCTCTTCGGCCATGGAAGCGGCTCGGACCCAGGCACCGAACAAAAGCTTCACCTCGAGCAAGCCTGCCGACCGCGTTGCCCAGTGCATCCAGTTCGGCTGGCAGGACGAAGCGGTGTTCGGCGTCGATGCCAGTGGCTACCTGGAGCCGGGCAAGCAGGGTGGTTTCACGGTCTACACCCGCGAGGCGGAATCTTTCGCCGATATCCAGTCCCAGGGTGCGAACACGTCAGTCAGCTACTACGCCAAGAAGGACGACAGCGTCGCCCTGCGTCGTATGGCGGCATTGGCCACCTGCCTGTAACTAACGGGGCATGTAACCGAGCTGCCAGCGCCGGGGGATCTTCAGCGAGATCACCCCCAGCGCGGCAGCCAGCAAGGCGCTGAACAGCAGTGCGGCGAGGTCGAAAGCCTGCTCCAGCAGCACCCCGGCAATGGCGCCGACAAACATCCCGGTCCAGGGAATCAGTTGCACCCGCCAGCCGTGGCGGCGTTCGCCCAGCAGCGCGCGGCCAAGTCCGCGACCGAAGCGCGACAGCGCGCCGGTGACGTAGGTCAGGCCGATCGGCATACCGTTCACTTCTTCGACCACGGCGTTGATCATGCCCATGGCGGTGACGGCCGCGACCAGTGCCGGCAACTGCCAGCTCAGCGGCAACAGGCCGGCCAGTGCCAGCAGGGCGGCAATCAGCGCCAGCAACGGCCAGGGCCGGCGACCGGTGAGGCGGGCGATCACCACGCCGAGGGCATTACCCAGCACGAAGGCCAACAACACCAGACCAATACGCAGCACCAGGCCGAGTTCACCTTCACCCAGCGATACCGCCAGGCGCGTGGTGTTGCCGCTCATGAACGAGACGAAATCCCCGGTGGCCATAAAGCCGATGGCGTCGGTCATGCCGGCCAGCACTGACAGGGCGGCGACAAAATACAGGCCGACCTTGCCGCGCAACCTGGCCACGCGCAGGGAACGGGCGGAAAGATAAGAGGAACCTGGCAGCATCCATTACGCTCCCGATCGAAGTGAGTTGACTCAGGCGCGTTGCGTCAGCCTGGCTTCGAGCCCGGCGATATGTGCCTGCAGCCGTTCGTGTTCGTGGCGCTCGGCGCTGATGTCTTCGAACACGCTGATCAGGTGTTCCGGCTCGCCGTCGTCGCGGCGCTGCAGCGACGTGCGGGCACGTACCCAGATGTATTCGCCGTTTTTGTGGCGTACCCGCTTCTCTACTTCATAGCGCTCGGTTTCGCCGGCCAGCATGCGCTGCAGCAGTTGCAGATTGGCCTCCAGGTCGTCGGGGTGGGTGATCTGCTGGAAGGTCATGGCGTAGAGCTCTTCGGCGCGGTAGCCGAGCAGTTCGCACAGGCTGTTGTTGACTCGCTGCCAGCTGCCGTCGGGATCGATATAGGCGAGGGCGCCCCAGGCCAGTTCGAAGATCGCGCGAAAGCGTTCTTCGCTCTTGCGCAGCGCCTGTTCGGCGACCTGGCGCTCGGTGTTGTCCATGCTGATGCCGACCATCTTCACCGAGCGCCCGGCACTGTCGCGTACCACGGTGGCGCGGGAGGAGATCCAGCGCACTTCGCCATCGGGACGGGTGATACGAAAATCACATTCGCAGCCACTGCCGTCGGCCACCGCCTCGGCGTACATGGCCTGCATGTGCGCAACATCTTCGGCGGGCAGGTGGGCCCAGAAGTCTTCGTTGCGATGCACTGGCCAGCCATAGACCTGTTCGACGTTGGGCGAGTAGGTCACCTCGTCGCTGATCAGGTTCCACTCCCAGGTCACGATGCGCGCGCCTTCCTGGGCCAGCTTCATGCGCGTTTCGCTTTCCATGATTTCAGCGGTGTAGCGCCGGCGCAGATCGGTCATCGGCAGCTCGACCACTTGCGGCTGCTGGATGTTCTGCAGGGCTTCTTCGCCGTAGCGCAGCCAGATCCAGTTGACCTTGAGAAAGTCCGCCAGCTTGCGCAGGTTGTCGTAGTCGATTTCGCCGCCGCGGGTCCATTTGTGCACCGCGGTGCGCGAGATCCCCAGGGCCGTGCCCACGGCTTGCAGGGTCAGCTTGTGATGCTCGAGCAGTTCCTTGAGGCGGAAGGCGAAACTGTTTTCCAACATGAGCAGGGTGTCCTGATCGGGAGCCAAGAGCCTGCCAGTATACCTAAGCTGTCAACTTTGGGGGGACGCTGAAGCCATCGAGGGGAAAGCCCGTTCCCATGGGACTTGGTGAGAGCGGGCTTGCCCCGCGAAGCTTTACAAATCCAGCACCAAGCGTGCCGTCCGCGCCCGCGAGACGCACAGCATCATGCTCTGCTGCGAGGCCTTTTCGTCATCGCTCAGGTACTGGTCAAAGTGTTCGGCTTCGCCTTCGAGGATCGCCGTTTCGCAGGTGCCGCACACACCTTCACGGCACAGACACTCGACCTTGGCGGCCTTGGATTTTTCGATGGCCTGAAGAATGGTCATGCCTTCTTCTACCTGCAGTTCGATGCCCGACTGGGCCAGCACCACGGTAAAGGCAGCGCCGCTGACCGGGGCGGCGGCGAACTGCTCCCAATGCACGCGTTGTTCGGCAATACCGGCTTTGGCGGCGGTGGCGATCACGGCATCGATCAACGGCTTGGGCCCGCATACGTACAAGTGGGCATTGTCAGCCAGGCCGGCGCACAGCGTGTTCAGGTCAAGCTTGCGATCAAGGCTGTCGATGTAGAAGTGGGTGTTGTCAGCATGCGGACCGCTGGCCAGCTGATCCTGGAACGCACCGTGTTCGGGGGCGCGGAAGGCATAGTGCAGTTCGTAGTCGGCGGCACCGCCTTCGAGTTCGTGCAGTTGGGCCAGGAACGGGGTGATGCCGATACCGCCGGCGATCAGCACGTGGCGCCCGGCGCTCGGGTCGAGGGCGAAGAGGTTGTTGGGCGAGGAGATGGTCAACCGGGTGCCCACTTCAACCTGCTGGTGCATGAACGCTGAACCGCCCTTGGACTGCTCTTCCAGGCGCACGCCGATCTGGTAGCTGCGGGTGTCACGCGGATCGCTCATCAGCGAGTAGGCGTTGCTGAACTGGCTGCCGTCGGCGCCCTGCATCTGCACGATGACATGGCTGCCACCGCTGAAGGCGGGCATTGGTGCACCGTCTTCACGGGCCAGGGTGAAGCGCTTGATCAGCGGCGTGGCCTGTTCGACTTCGGTTACTTGCACGCTGAACATTTCGTATTTGTTGGCCATGGTTCACCTCGACTGCAAGGGCGCGCGGCAGGCCCTGCCGCGTCCCGGAACCTGGGGCTCGCTCAGACGGCGAGGCACAGGTATTTGATTTCCAGATAATCTTCGATGCCGTACTTGGAGCCTTCACGGCCCAGGCCCGATTGTTTGATGCCACCGAACGGCGCGACCTCGTTGGAGATCAACCCGGTGTTGACCCCGACCATGCCGTATTCCAGTTGCTCGGCAACCTTGAACACACGGGCGATGTCGCGGCTGTAGAAGTAGGCCGCCAGGCCGTACTGAGTGGCGTTGGCCAGGGCGATGACTTCTTCGTCGCTGTTGAAACGCACCAGCGCCGCTACCGGACCGAAGATTTCTTCTTCCAGCAACTCCATGCCCGGGCCGACATTGGCCAGCACGGTAGGCTCGAAAAAGTTACCGCCCAGGGCATGAGCCTGGCCGCCCAGTACCAGTTCGGCGCCTTTGCCGACGGCGTCGTCGATCAGGCTGCGGACCTTGGCCACGGCCTTGTCGCTGATCAGCGGACCGATCTGCGTACCCTCGCTGCTGCCATGACCAACACCCAACTGGCGTACGCGCTCAATGA
Source organism: Pseudomonas sp. GZD-222 (assembly GCF_049310525.1). Classification (NCBI taxonomy): domain Bacteria; kingdom Pseudomonadati; phylum Pseudomonadota; class Gammaproteobacteria; order Pseudomonadales; family Pseudomonadaceae; genus Pseudomonas; species Pseudomonas sp. GZD-222. Next base: position 13,099 of record NZ_JBMOWO010000151.1, on the reverse strand, counting down.
AGCGTTCGCTGAACTGGGCGTAGACGCTGTCATGGATGTAGAAGCGGTTGACGCACACGCAGGTCTGACCGGCGTTGCGGTACTTGGCCACCAGAGCACCTTCGACCGCGGCGTCGATGTCGGCATCGGCGAAGACAATGAACGGTGCGTTGCCGCCCAGTTCCAGGCTGACTTTCTTGATGGTTTCGGCGCATTGGCCCATCAGCAGGCGACCGACCGGGGTGGAACCGGTGAAGCTCAGCTTGCGCACCGACGGGTGGCCGGTGAACTGCGCGCCAATGGCCGGGGCATCACCGGTGACCACGCTGAACACGCCAGCGGGAACACCCGCGCGTTCGGCCAGCTCGACCAGCGCCAGGGCGCAGAACGGCGTTTCGTTGGCCGGTTTGACCACCATGGTGCAGCCGGCCGCCAGGGCAGGGGCGACCTTGCGGGTGATCATCGCCGCCGGGAAGTTCCACGGGGTAATCGCGGTGCACACACCGATACCTTGCTTGATCACCAGCAGGCGCTTGTCGCTGGCGGGGCTGGGGATCACATCGCCGTAGACGCGTTTGCCTTCTTCAGCGAACCACTCGACGAAGGAGGCGGCATAGCGGATTTCGCCCAGGGCTTCATGCAGCGGCTTGCCCTGTTCGAAGGTCATCAGGCGGGCCAGGTCCTGCTCGTGTTCGAGCAGCAGTTCGAACCAGCGGCGCAGGATCTGTGCACGTTCTTTGGCAGTACGCGCGCGCCAGTCGCCCAGGGCGGCTTCGGCGGCTTCGATGGCGCGCACTGCTTCGGCGCCGCCCATCAGCGGCACGCTGCCCAGCAGCTCGCCGTTGGCCGGGTCGGTGACTTGCAGGCTGCGCCCGTCATCGGCGTCGCACCAGCGCCCGGCAATGTAGGCCTGCTGGCGGAACAGCTTATTGTCATTGAGTTTCACGCAAGGCACTCCGAAAACCGCCGCAGGCTGTCTGTGCAGCCTGCGGCGGTGGTTATCAGTCGTTGAGGTGGGCAACGGCGATCAGGTTGTGGAAGTGGGCGATGCCGTGCTCGCTCATGCCGCTGCGCTCACGGTCGGCCATGATCCGGCCCTGGCCACGGTAGCCGCGGGACTTCAGGCCCTTCTGCACGCTTTCCACCAGACGCAGGTCTTCTGGACGGAACACTTCGCGGTACCAGTCGATCAGCTTCTGCTGCTCTTCGGTGATGTCCTTGTTGAGGAAGTAGATATCGTAGTGCTGCAGGGTGGTTTCGGCATCGACCGGGAACTCGTAGATCACGGTCATGAAGTTGGCTCCTGGCGGCACGTTGAACATGGTGCACGGCCAGGCCCAGAAGCCGGCGAAGGATGGATCCTTGACGTTCTCGTCGAACTTGAACGACTGCTCGGAAGGCTTGGCCAGGCCGTATTGCAGGGTCCAGTTGCCGTGCAGGTTGTGGCTGTACTGCCCAACGTCTACCGAGTCGGCGAAGCCTGGGTGGGCCGGAGCGCAGTGGTAGCACTCAAGGTAGTTGTCGACGATCGACTTCCAGTTGGCCGGGGTGTCGCTGACAAAACGTGCGGCCAGGTGCAGGTCGTCGATCACCGCGCAGGCTTCGCGCATGCGCTGTTGCAGGCCTGGCAACTGGTCTTCGACCGAGCCGGCTTCCATGTCCATGTTGATGAAGATGAAGCCTGCGTATTCTTCGACGCGCAGCTGCACCAGGGTCGAGTTCTCTTTGTCGAAGTTCACCACGTTGTCGCAGTTGCGCGCGTGGGCCAGTTCGCCATCGAGCTTGAAGGTCCAGGCGTGGTACGGGCAGGTGATGACGTTCTTGGCCTTGCCGCTGCCGCTGAGCAGTTGGTGGCCGCGGTGCGGGCAGACGTTGTAGAAGGCGCGCAGGACGCTGTCGCGGCCACGCACGACGATGATGCTTTCGCCGATCACTTCGCGGGTGATGTAGGCGTTGTTTTCGGCCACTTCACTGCGGTGGCCGACGCAGATCCAGCTGCGCGCGAAGATGCTTTCTTTCTCGTGCTCGAACACTGCCGGCTGGGTGTAGAAGCTGGCAGGGATGGTGAAGGCCTCTTCGGCGTTGGCGCAGAAATCGGCGGGCAGGCGTTTGAAGTCATTCATGATCGGGTCTCTCAAGCTCGGTTTTTTAGTTATCAGTTAACGCGTATCTATCAGTTAACAGGTCGGGCAAAAAAAGGTCCTGGCGCCTGCCCTTGCAGGACGCACAGGACTAACGAGGGTGTGCTGTTATTGAGCGGTAACCGGCGTAGGGGCTTCGTTCACGACCTTGGGGTCTTCCCCGGCCATGCGTGCCGCCTCTTCTTCAATGCGATAGGCCGGTACATGGCCGTAGTCTTCGAACATCCATTTGAAGAAGCCGTAGATTTTCACCAGCAGGATCACCATGAAGGGGATCGCGGTCAGTACCACGGCGGTTTTCATGGTCGACAGCGACGCTTTGGCGAACAGCATGGCCAGTGGCACCAGGGTCAGCACGACACACCAGAACAGACGGTGGGTCGGCGTCGGGTCGTCGCCTTCACGCAGGTTGCGGGTGCTGGTGGCGGCGACCGCATAGGCTGCAGCGTCCATGTGCGAGGCACAGAAGATCGCCATGATGAACAGGTAGACACCAAGGAACACCTGGCCCCACGGCAGGGCGAGCAACAGGTGGGTCACTGCTGATTCGCCGCCTTGTTCACTGAGCATTTTCGGCACGTCTACAGCGCCGGTGATGAACTGGTGCATGCTGTAGCTTTCCAGGGCGCCGAAGAAGAACCAGCAGCCGAAGCTGCCACCAAGCAGCAGGGCCATGACCACTTCCTTGATCTGCCGGCCGCGCGAAACGCGGGTCACGAACATCGCCACGCCAGGGGCGTAGGACACCCACCAGAGCCAGTAGAACACCGTCCAGTTACGAGTGAAGGCACCGTCGCCAGCCGGGTCGGTGAACAGGCTCATGTGTACGTAGTTCTGGATCATCAGGCCAATGGAGTTGGCGGTGTTGTTGATGGTGAACTGGGTCGGGCCGACCAGCAGGACCACGCCGGCAAATACCAGCGCGCCGATGCAGACCATCTTGCTCAGGCGCTGCAGGCCGCCATCGATACCGATATAGGAACTGAGCGAGAACATCACCGCGACGGCGCCGATCACCATCAACTGCACGGTGAAGGTGTCCGGGGTGCCGGTCAGGTCATGCAGGCCGCGGGTCAGGGTCGAGGCGGTGAGGGCCAGCGACACGGTCAGGGCGCCCATCATGGTCAGCAGGAAGATCAGGTCGACGGTACGGCCAACCGGGCCGGTGGCCTTGAAGCCGGTCACGGCTTCGACGATCGAGGCCAGGTTCAGGCCGCTCTTCTTGCGCACATGGAAGTGATAGGCCATCGCCAGCGAAGCCAGGGCGTAGATCGACCAGGCGCTGACGCCCCAGTGGAAGAACGAGTAGCTGATGCTGTATTCGAGGGCTTTAGGGGTGGCGGCGGCGATGTTCAGGCCTGGTGTCTGGTAGTAGTAGGCCCACTCCATGACGCCCCAGTAGAGGGTCGAGGAACCCATACCGGCGCAGATGAACATGAACACCCAGGTCGCCGTGGCGTACTCGGGTTTGCCACTGCCCAGGCGGATATTGCCGTATTTGCTGAAGGCCAGGTACAGCACGGCCAGCGAGCTACCGAACACCAGCACTTGAACACTGGTGCCGAAGGTGCGGGTGGACAGTTCGAACAACTGGTTGGCAGCGCTTTCAGCTTCGCCGGGGAAGGCTGCAAGGCCTATCACAGTGAGCAGCACGGCTATCAGACTCACGGTGATCAGGAACACATCAATCTTTTTATTCTTGTGCGACATCATCGTCTCCTGGACGTTGGCGTACTTATCTATACCCGGCAGGCATTCCGGGGTGTTGCGGTAACGCTCCTTCCTTGGTTGTTAACTAAAAGTTAACATGAATCTTTGGGTTAACAGATTCTGCATACAATCTGTGCCACTCGCAAGAGGAAAAGGGCCGTCTTGTCTGACAATTCTGACAATCGGCCCCCTCTCATCAACCTTCGATCAGTGCGGTGATCGCCCGGCCCACGTCCTGTGTAGACTTTTGCCCACCCATGTCGCGGGTGGTGTCACCGGCGGCAATGACCTGCTCAATCGCCTTGAGGATGTCATCGTGGGCGGCGCGGTAGCGCGGGTCGGCACCGTCGTTGCCGAGGAACTCGAGCATCAGCGCACCGGACCAGATCATCGCGATCGGGTTGGCGATGTTCTTGCCGAAGATGTCCGGGGCCGAGCCGTGTACCGGTTCGAACAGCGACGGGAACTTGCGCTCGGGGTTGAGGTTGGCCGATGGCGCGATGCCGATGGTGCCGGCGCAGGCCGGGCCGAGGTCGGAGAGGATGTCGCCGAACAGGTTCGAGGCGACGACGACGTCAAAGCGATCAGGCTGCAACACGAAACGGGCGCAGAGGATATCAATGTGCTGCTTGTCCCAGCTGATTTCCGGATAATTGGCAGCCATGGCGGCGGTGCGCTCGTCCCAGTAAGGCATGCTCACGGCCATGCCGTTGGACTTGGTTGCCGAGGTGACGTGTTTGCGCTCGCGGGTCTGGGCCACGTCGAAGGCGTACTTGAGGATGCGGTCGACACCACGGCGGGTGAACACCGATTCCTGCAGGACGAACTCGTTTTCGGTGCCTTCGAACATGCGTCCGCCTAGGGACGAGTATTCGCCTTCGGTGTTCTCGCGGATCACCACGAAGTCGATGTCACCTGGCTCGCGGCCTGCCAGTGGGCAAGGCACACCCGGGAACAGGCGCACCGGGCGGATGTTGACGTACTGGTCGAAGTCGCGGCGGAACTTGAGCAGCGAGCCCCACAGCGAGATGTGGTCTGGCACCTTGTCTGGCCAGCCGACTGCGCCGAAGTACAGGGCGTCGAAATCTTTCAGTTGTTCGAACCAGTCGTCCGGCATCATCTTGCCGTGCGCCAGGTAGTAATCGCAGCTGGCCCACTCGAAGAATTCGAAGCTGATGTCCAGGCCATGCTTGCGGGCAGCGGCCTCGACTACGCGGATACCTTCGGGGAGAACTTCGATGCCGATGCCGTCACCAGGGATAGCGGCGATTCTGAAAGTCTTGCTCATGGGGGGCGCACTCGTTGTCTAGGGAACAGGTGCGGACCATGCTATAAGGGCTTTATTCAGAGATAATCTCGCCATTCATAGATTCTTAGAACACGAAACGTGAATAATCTTCCGAGCCTCGACGACCTCAATATCTTTCTCCAGGTGGCCAAACGCGCCAGTTTTGCCGCGGTTGCCGACGAACTGGGCATGTCTGCCGCGTTCATCAGCAAACGCATCCGCGTGCTCGAGCAGACGCTGGAAGTGCGCCTGCTGCACCGCACCACCCGACGAGTGACCGTGAGCGAGGAGGGCGAGCGGGTATACCAATGGGCACAGCAGATCTTCGATGCGGTGCAACGCATGGGCGACGACATCAGCGCCCAGCACCGTGAACCTACGGGACAGCTGCGCATTGCCAGCAGCCTGGGGCTTGGGCGGCGCTTTGTGGCGCCGGCCCTCTCGGAGTTGGCTGAGCGTTATCCGCGCCTGGACATTCGTCTGGATGTGCATGATCGTCTGGTCGACCTGATCGAAGAGGGGGTCGACCTGGATATCCGCGTGGGCAACACCATTGCCCCCAACCTGATTGCCAAGCCCCTGGCGAAGAACCGTCGGGTGTTGTGCGCCTCACCGGCTTACCTGGCGCGGCGCGGAATGCCCAAAGTGCTGGCCGAGCTGGGCAGCCATGATTGCCTGGTGATTAAAGAGCGCGACCATCCCTTCGGCATCTGGCAGCTGGAAGGCCCCAACGGTGAGGAGAGCGTGCGGGTGACCGGCGGTCTGTCGAGCAACCATGGCGAAGTGGCGCACCAGTGGTGCCTGGACGGGCGCGGGATCTTGCTGCGCTCGTGGTGGGATGTGCATGACAGTCTGGCCGACGGGCGTCTGGTTCAGGTATTGGGCGACTATCATCAGCCTGCGGATATCTGGGCGGTATACACCTCACCCTTGGCCAGCTCGGCCAAGGTGCGGGTGGCGGTGGAGTTTTTCCGCCAGTACTTTGCCGAGCGCTACAGCCTGCCAGCGTTGGGCTGAGCGCGCTCCTGCACCTGTGACCGCGGAACATCAGTCAGATCCGGACTCCAGGATTTTGAGCCACGGCCAGCGCGCCTGGTAGCTTTTGGCCTTCTGTTCGAACAGATCAGGTTGCGCGTTTTTTGGGTTGATCCGCAGCACCCCATGCTCGGTGTCGGCGAGGCCGTAAGGTGCATAGAGTTCACCGCTTTCGGCATCCAGCGCGATGCAGGTACCGGCAATCAGGTATCGATCGACACCGTCTGTGGCGGACTGAAGCTGCGGATAAGGCCGGCCAAATCGCTCGCTGTACCAGAGGTGAACGCGTGCCTGATTCTTCACCTCGACATTCACTTCAAGGTCCTGAAACAGCTGTTGAGCCGCCTGGATGACCTCGTTCTCGGCCTCCCAGGACAGGTCATTGTCGAAATAGAAAACGTCGTAATCCTTGATGCCCCAAGCCGCTGGCTTGTTTGCCTGATGATTCCACACCGCCTGAAACAGGCAGCCGGCAGTGAGCAGGCATTGGTTCAAGCGCAAAGAAGGCAAGCGGGAAATGATTTCGGCGTTGATCGGGTTGGTCATGGCGATGCTGACCAACCCCTCGACAGTCAATGTCATGTGTGGCGTCCTGGATGGCTGAGCGTTGGAAGCGGACATGCTACCTGGCTTGATGCAATGACCGTCACCCCTTCAACGCGGCCTCGATCGCCGCCACATCGATCTTGCGCATTTCCATCATCGCTTCGAACGCGCGCTTGGCCGCCGCTCGATCCGGGTTGCTTATCGCCGCCGTCAGCACGCGTGGCGTGATCTGCCACGAAAGCCCCCATTTGTCCTTGCACCAGCCGCAGGCACTTTCCTCGCCGCCGTTGCCGACAATCGCATTCCACAAGCGATCCGTTTCAGCCTGGTCATCCGTGGCAACCTGAAACGAAAACGCCTCGCTGTGCTGGAATATCGGCCCGCCGTTGAGGCCCAGGCAGGGAATGCCCATCACCGTGAATTCTACCGTCAGCACATCGCCTTGCTTGCCCGAAGGGTAATCGCCAGGCGCGTGATGCACGGCCACCACCGCGCTGTCAGGGAAGGTCTTGGCGTAGAACGTTGCAGCGTCCAGCGCTGTGCCGTCAAACCACAGGCAAATCGTGTTTTTGCTGGTCATCGTGAGTCTCCAGAACCGGGACCGGGACATACAGTCTAGTCGCTCGGTCAAACGGGCCTCCGTGCCCGTGGATGAGGTCAGGCAATCAACTCGACTTTGCCGGTGGCCAGGCGATAGACACCGCCGACGATTTTCAGCGTGCCCTTGCCGAGTGCCTCGGTGATCAGCGGTGTGGCGTTATTAAGGCGCTGGACCGAGTCTTTGACATTCTGCGCCGTAGCATTTTCCATCAGGTTGCCGGGTTGTTTGAGCACCTTCTCGATGGCGGGTTTGAGTGCTTCGGTCAGTTTCGGAATATGCCCGGGGAATACAGTTTGATCTTTCACCGCTTTGATCCCGGCATCGATGGCGCCACAACTCTCATGGCCGAGTACCAGAATCAATGGTGCGCCGAGTACGGCGACGGCGTATTCCAGGCTGGCCAGACCTTCGTCGGTGACGAAGTTACCCGCCACGCGGATGGCAAAAAGATCACCGCGAGCGGTGTCGAACGCGTACTCCGGCGCGATTCGCGAGTCGGAGCAACTGAGCACGGCCACGAACGGGTTCTGGCCAGACACCAGGGCTTCACGTTCGTCCTTGAAGTCGTGGGTGTCGGAGTTTCCGCTGACGTACCGCTCGTTGCCGGCAATCAACCGTTGTAGCGCCTGGTCGGGGCTGATTGCGTTTTGGGGTTTAGGGGGCGCAGCCGTTTTTTCGGCGGCCGTGACAAGCCTGTCAGGCAGCCCGCCGGACAGCAGCAGGGCACCTGCTCCAAGTCCGGCGATGCGAAGAAAACGACGACGATCTGTGGGGTTTGAAGAGGAAGTTGAATCACATGATTTACACATGATGGTGTGTACTCAGGTCAACTCGGTGGAAGTAACTACTGTTGGGAGAACTGGTGTTTTAACGAACATTCAGCACCAGAACCTTGCAGTTTAGTTGACCTGAAACGCTATGTTTTTTGCGCCGCCGCAGCGACTTGTTCAGGCACCTGTACCTCGCCCTTGGCCCGCACGGGTTTCAACCGTGAAACCCCGAACAAAACCAGGGCCAACCCAATCATCTGGTACACCGATACCTCTTCGCTGAGCACAGCCCACGACGCCAGCACGGTCAGCACCGGTCCCAGATTGCCGACTGCTGCGGTATGGGTTGCGCCCATGCGCTGAATCGCCAGTGCCACCCAGTAGATCGGCAGTACGGTGGATATCACCGCCATCAATGCCGCATACATCCATACCGAAGTGGGCAGCTGCCAGAGTAGCTGGGTATCGGACGCCAGCAGATAGTGCGCCAACACCATCAACGACGACGCGCTGCCTGCAAGCCCGGCCAGGCGCATGGAACTCATGCGCTTGAGCATCATGCCGGTGCCGGAGTAATACAGGGCATAGGTCACCGCGCTGGCGAACACCCACGCCGCACCCAGTATCACCTGGCTGCCCATTCCGGCAGCGCTGACGTCATGCACGAAGGCGACGCCCAGGCCCAGGTAGCACAGGCCCATTGCAGCCAGGGTGCGCAGGGTAGGGCGCTCGCGCAGGGCAATGGCCTGGAACACCAGGACCAGGGTCGGATAGGTGAACAGAATCAGCCGTTCAAGCCCGGCGGTGATGTACTGCAGCCCGTAGAAATCGAACAGGCTCGCCAGGTAATAACCGAACAACCCCAGCAGCATTACCCGCACACCGTCACCCAGGCTCAGCGGTGCATTGGCCGGGCCGCGGCTGGCCCATACCAGCCAGGCAAACAGCGGTAACGACAAGCCCATGCGCATTGCCAGGAGGGTAATTGCGTCGACCTCACTGGCCGCATAAGACAACTTGACGAAAATCGCCTTGAGGCTGAAACCGAGTGCCGACAGCACCGCAAACAGGCTGCCGTTTTCAACACAGCGCTGGCACAATCCACGTAATTTATTCATCAGCAGCCCGACAGAGGAGAAGATACGGGCGTTATTCTAAAGTGAAGGCAACCTACGCAGAATCGCATTTTCCAGAACGAAGCCTTCGCCAAAAGAGAAGCCCCTGTGCACTTTGATCTTTCCGATTTGCGCCTGCTCAGCGCCATTGCCGCCTCCGGTAGCCTGAGCAAGGCTGCTGCCAGCATCCCTGTTGCTGTCTCGGCCGCCAGTACCCGTCTGCGCCTCTTCGAGGAGCGCTGCGGCGTCACCGTGTTCACCCGCACCGCTGCCGGCATGCAACTCACCCCGACCGGTCGCCTGGTGCTGGAGGCGGCCGGCAGCGTACTAGGCGAGGCGCAAAAGCTTCAGGACACGTTGAAGGAACTGGCCGGCCAACGCCGCATTACCTTGCGCCTGGCCGCCACCACCGTGACCACCAGCAGCCTGTTGCCCGCGGTGCTTGGCGCGTTCCTGGCCGACTACCCGGAAGTCGATCTGCAACTGACCGAATACCGTAGCGCAGACGTGATGCGTGCGGTGCTCACCGGCGAATGTGAAATCGGCGTGTATGACGGCAGCGTCATCAGCGATGGGGTGCTGTCGTTGCCCTATCGCAGCGAGCGGCTGGTGATGCTGGTGCCGACCGGGCACCCATTGGCCGAGCGCGAACAGACACGCCTGGCCGATGCCTTGGGTTATCCCTTTATCGGCATGCCGGCCGAGCGGGCCATGCAGCGCTTTGTCGAGGAGCGGGCGATGAAACTGGCCATGCCCCTGCAGATCCGCGTCCGCGCCCCCAGCTTTGAAGCCATCGCCCAACTGGTTGCCCAGCGTGCCGGGATAGCCATGCTGCCGGAGACTACCGCGTTGCGTATGGAACAGGAACTGCCGGTGCGGGTGGTGCTGCTTGAAGAGGGCTGGGCGACGCTTGAGCTGCGGTTGTGTATCAAGGGCTGGGAGTCGCTCGGTACCCATGCGCGTGAGTTGGTCAGTTTTCTGTCGCAGTAGTTTGCTGTGAGCGAGAAATCATGAACGATTCAACAGACCTCGAGGTCAACACTTTCAGCAGTGATCAAAACGGTCTGCATCATGAGGATTCGCCATGAGTACCCTGACGATCGAAGGCTGGTGCAAAAGCAGCAGCGAGCAGAAATCCATCCCGGTGGGCGACATTCACTTCGACATTCAAGGCGCGACCCATACCAGCCTGGAAAGAGCCGAAGAGCGCCTGCAGGCCAGTCATGAGCCTGAAACCATGCTGGATGTGGATATGGCCTCGTTGAACCTGATCATACCCGAAGGCTATGGTCCTCTGGCCGACTGCAAGTTGCGTGTGTACCTGGACGAGGATCAACGCGGTCAGTTTCACCTGGTTGGGCACCGGGCCAGTGACGGCAGCCTGATCTACAGCAATGCGGTGTTGATCGCTCAACTGAGTTAGCACACACGCTGACAAGGTGCCCGCCCCAAGGGCGGGCACCACAAGTACCTTAAAGCTTCGGCATCTGCCCGATACGGCCCATCATCTCGGTGACGATCTGCAGGTCGAGCATGAACTGTTCAACGGTCTTGAACTCGTTGTCGTTGTGGCCGGTGTATTTGACGTCAGGCATCGCCAGGCCGAACTGAACGCCATTGGGCAGTTCATGCACCGAGGTGGCGCCGGCGGAAGTGCCGAACTTCTGTTCCATGCCGAGGTTTTCACTGGCCACGGCCAGCAGCGCCTTGACCCATTCACCTTCGGGGTTGCGGTACATCGGCTCGGCGATCGAGGTGTCGAAAGCCACGGTTACCTTGGATTGCTTGCTCCAGGCTGCGAGTTTTTCACTGAGTTCACTCTTCAGTACTTCAGGCGACTTGCCGACCGGTACGCGCAGGTTGACCGCGAGTTTGAACGCTTTGTCATCCACGCCGACATAGGTCAGTGAGGTGGTCAGCGGCCCCATGAAGGCATCGGAGAAGCCGACCCCAAGCTTGCCACCCAGATAATCCAGGCCCCAGTTGTCGGCAGCATAACGGGCCGCGTCGGTGATCTGGTTGTGCTTGAGTGCTACCTTGCCGTCGAGGCTGTGGATGAAGCCGAGCATCCGGGCCACCGGGTTGATACCGGATTCGGGTTCCGAGGAGTGGGCGGAAACGCCGGTGACGGTCAGTTGCACGTCTTTGCCGACGACCTTGGCGCTAACGCCGAAGTTGCCACCATTGTCTTTGACATAATCAGCACCGGCTTTCTGCAGGTTGGTGGCGAGTTCCGCAGGCTTATCGGTAACCAGTGTGGCGACCGAGGTCGACGGAATCTGGTTGGTCGCCAGGCCGCCGGTCATCGAGGTTATTTCCGCGCCTTTACCCGTGGCACTGCGGCGCGGGAAGCTGGCCATGATGGTGCCGTAGCCTTTTTCGGCAATCACCACCGGGTAGCCACCATCCAGCGCCAGGTTGTAGTTGGGGATCGGGTTGTGTTCGAAGTAGTAGGGGATGGCGTCGCCGGTGGTTTCCTCGGTGGTGTCCACCAGCAGCTTGAAGTTGCGCGCCAGCGGTAGCTGCTCTTCCTTGATGATTTTCATAGCGTAGAGCGCTACGACGATGCCGTTCTTGTCATCCTCGGTGCCGCGGCCATACATGCGGTCACCGATCAGGGTGACTTTGAACGGGTCGAGTTTGGTGCCGTCCTGCAGTACCCAGTTCTCCGGGGTCACCGGGACCACATCGGCATGCGCGTGAATGCCCACGACTTCGTTGCCGCTGCCTTCCAGGGAGATCTCGTAGACGCGGTTGTCGATGTTACGGAAGTTCAGGTTGAAGGCCTGGGCAAGCGTTTTGATCTTGTCGGCGATCTTGAGGAATTCGGGGTTCTCGTGCTGGGCGACACCTTCGACACGCATGGTCGGGATGGCGACCAGCTCGCGCAGGGTTTCGGTGGCTGCGCTGCCGTATTTCACCCGCGCATAAAGGCCGAGCAGGCGATGGATCTCGTTCTGCTGTTCCGCCGACAGAGGCTTGTTGTCGAGGAAGGCGCTGATGGTTGCGCCGAGGTTGTCGGACTTGGCCAGGTCGCTCTTGCCCAGGCTACCGAGGAACTGCCTGAAATCCTTCACCGACGCGTCGCTAAACGTCTTGAGGATGGCCGCGCTCTGCTGTGGGGTGATGTTGGCGTGCGCTTGTGTGGTGAACGAGTTCAGGCTGGCCAGCATCAGGGTGGTAGCGGCCAGGTGTTTGAATGAGAAATCCATTGCTGGGGGCATTCCTTTGCAGAGGGTAAGTAGGAGGTGTCTGCTCAAGGCGGCAGACAGTTCTGCAAACTAACACCACAAAGAAACACTAGAGGAGCCCCCGGAGTGCGAACTGTCGCACAGAAACGCAAAAGCGGCGCAGAAACGAAAAAGCGGTCGAAGTCGACCGCTTGTCGGTCAAGCGCCAGGGATGTCGAATCACCCGGTCAGCGAATCGACTAATGCACAGATCAACCCGATCGCTTCAATCCCTGTGCAGGAGTCAATGTCATGTCTTATATCGATGGTTTTGTGCTCGCCGTGCCTACCGCCAACCGAGAGAAGTTCAAGCAACATGCCGAGGAAGCGGCGGTGGTGTTCAAGGAATGTGGTGCCCAGCGTGTTATCGAGTGCTGGGGCGACGATGTGCCTGAGGGCAAGGTGACCTCGTTTCCGCTGGCGGTGAAATGCAAGCCGGATGAAACCGTGGTGTTCTCCTGGATTCTCTGGCCTTCCCGCGAGGTGCGTGATGCCGGGATGAAGAAAATGATGGAGGACCCGCGTTTGCAGCCGGACAAGAATCCGATGCCCTTTGACGGGCAGCGGTTGATCTTTGGTGGGTTCAATATTCTGGTGGATGTGTAGGCAGTTTTATCGCGGGGCAAGCCCGCTCCCACTGGGAGTGCGTGATCCGGCGGGAGCAGGATTGCCCCCCGACCGCTC